>JAJPKI010000337.1 GCA_021323835.1 Verrucomicrobiota bacterium
CACAACATGCGGCGAGGACGACGCCGGAACCGCCGCACCGCCGTCAAATGTCCAGGTATGTTCGCGCGAATATTTGCCCTTGAGAAAATTCGGACTGGTTCGCTGCCATTTAATTGTCGCTTTGTATTCGGCCATAAAATTTTAAATTGGGAGGGACGATGACACGCCGCCCCTCCCAAAATATTAAATTATTTTATCACCTGCGGCTCGTGCCAGACGTGGCCGCTTTGCGCGAGCAAATCGTCGGCGGCAATCGGTCCCCATGTGCCGGCAGCGTAAAATTCGCGATTCGTCAACGGTTTATTTTCCCAGCCTTTGCGAATCGAATCCACAATCTGCCACGCCGTTTCTACTTCATCGCGGCGGATGAACAGCGTCGCGTCGCCGGCGATGGCTTCGAGCAGCAGACGTTCATAAGCTTCCGGCGTGTAAGCGCCAAATTCAGAATCGTAGCTGAAATACATCCGCACCGGCCGCACGCCGAGGCTCATGCCGGGAACTTTGCCGTTGAAGCGGAGGGAAATTCCTTCGTTCGGTTGCAAGCGCAACGTGAGCGCGTTGGCGTCCAATTTATTTCCGCATTGCGCGGCGAACAAAACGCTCGGTGTCGGGCAAAATTGAATCCGCACTTCGCTGGCGCTCATCGGCAAATTTTTTCCTGTGCGCAAATAAAACGGCACGTCCGACCAGCGCCAATTATCAATGAACAATTTCAGCGCGACGTAAGTTTCGACGTTTGAATCCGGTTTCACTTTCGGTTCCTGCCGGTAGCCCGGGCGCGGCTGGCCGTCAATCGCACCGGCAAAATATTGTCCACGCACAACTTGTTTCGCGACTTCGTCCGGCGACAATTGCCGGATGGACTTGAGCAGTTTTACTTTTTCGTCGCGCACGGCTTCGGCTTCGAGCGACACGGGCGGTTCCATCGCGATGAGCGCGAGGACTTGCAGCATGTGATTTTGCACCATGTCGCGAATCGCGCCGGCTTCCTCGTAATATCCGCCGCGCTCACCCACGCCAAGTTTTTCGGAAACAGTAATTTGCACATGGTCAACGGAATTGCGATTCCACAATTTTTCGAAAATGGAATTGGAAAAGCGGAACATCAAAATGTTCTGGACGGTTTCCTTGCCGAGATAATGGTCAATGCGGCAAACCTGCTGCTCATGCGCAAAGCGAGTGAGTTCGGCGTTGAGTGCGTGCGCAGACGCGAGGTCGTGCCCGAATGGTTTTTCGATGACGATGCGCTGCCATCCGTGCTCGCCGCTTTCGCGATGCAACAATTTTGCGTTGTGCAATTGCTCGACGGCGACGCCGAATTGGCTCGGCTGCGTGGCAAGATAGAACAACAAGTTTTTCCGCAACGGCGCGCTTTTGAACGAATTTAATTTTTGTTCGAGCTTTTGATAAGCCGCCGCGTCGTTCAAATCGCCGACGCAGTAAAAAATATTTTTCTCAAATGCCTGCCAGATTTTTTCGTCCACGGGTTTTGTGCGTGAAAACTGATTCAACGCCTCGCGCAATTCCGCGCGCCACGATTCGTCCGTTTTGTCGCGCCGCGCAAAACCGATAACGCGAAAATCCGGCGGCATGAGTTTGTCTTTGCACAAATGATAAAACGCCGGAATCAGTTTGCGCGCGGTCAAATCGCCGCTCGCGCCAAAAATGACGATGCTGCACGGCTCGGTCAATTTACGCTCGACGCCGATGTTGCAAACTTCTCCTTCAAATTGGTCATCCATCATCCGAAAACAATGGCGCAATGCGCGGTGAAATTCAATGATTCAAATGTCGCGCGAAGAACGAGAAGGCATCGAAGGCAAAAATTCTTCGCGGCCTTCGCGCGAAACTTTTTCTGGCTTCAGCAATTTTTTTTCAGCACAATAAATTCGCGCGAATGAAAGCAAAAATTATTGTCACCCCGAAAAAAGCCGTTGTTGATCCGCAAGGAAAAACCGTCCAGACCGCGCTTGAACAAATGGGACATCGCGGCATCAAAGCCGTGCACGTCGGCAAATATCTGGAAATCGAACTGGACGGCGACAAGGAATCCGCGCGCAAATCACTCGATGAAGCGTGCCACAAATTTTTGAGCAATCCGGTGATTGAAGATTACAAGTTGGAGATTGAATGAATTTTGCCGTTCTCCAATTTCCCGCCAGCAATTGCGACCAGGACGCGATTTACGCCGTTCGCGCGCTCGGCCATTCGGCGCACTACGTCTGGCACAAAGAAAATTCCCTCGGCAACGCCGACGCGGTCATCGTGCCCGGCGGATTCAGCTATGGCGATTATTTGCGCTGCGGCGCGATTGCGCGATTCAGTCCCGTGATGCAAGCGGTGAAACAATTTGCCGACAACGGCGGAATTGTTCTTGGCGTTTGCAATGGATTTCAGGTGTTGACCGAAGCCGGTTTGTTGCCGGGCGCGCTCGTTCGCAACCGCGATTTGCAATTTCACTGCGAACACATTTTTTTGAAAACGGCGACGACTGATTCGCTGTTCACAAATCAAATTCCCGCCGGGAAAATTTTGCGCGTGCCGATTGCGCACGGCGAAGGTTGTTATTTTGCCGATGACGCAACACTGGAAAAATTGAAGACGAACAATCAGATTTTGTGGCAATACTGCGACGCTACTGGAAATCTTACTGACAAATCCAATCCGAACGGCGCGTTGCTGAACATCGCGGGCATTTGCAACGAGCGGAGAAATGTCGCCGGTTTGATGCCGCATCCGGAACGCGCGTGCGAGCCGATTTTGGGAAGCGACGACGGGAAATTGATTTTCGAAAGTATTTTTGCCGCGTTGCAAAATAAAGCGACGGCAAAAGCGGCTTAATTAATTTTTAACGCCGCGCTGCAATTCGTGGCAGAGCCGCAAAATCAATGTGCGACCGTAAAGCGTGAGCCATGTGTTGCGAACTTCGACGGGAACCGTGCTGCCGTCCATGCGAATCATCGCACATTCCACAGGCGTCGCGCTTTGAGCGCCTTCAGAATCGAGCGCGAGAAATTTGTCCGACGTGCGGCCTAAAATTTGTCCGCGAGAAATTCCCAGCAACGTTTCAGCGCGTTGGTTTGTGTCAATGACCTTACCGGTTTCATCGTCCACGAGAAATGCCGCGTCGCCGAGACATTCGAACAGCGTGCGATATTTGTGTTCCGATTCGCGCATGGCCTGCTCGGCGCGCTCGCGCTCGGCGTGTTCTTCGGATTCGCGGAGCGCGCGGTCAACGGCGGGAATCAAGCGCATGAGCCGATGCTTCAAAACGTAATCTGTCGCGCCATTTTTCATCGCTTCAATCGCGGCATCCTCGCCAATCGTTCCCGACACAAACAAAAATGGAATTTCCGGTTTGCGTTCGCGCGCAATCGTAAGCGCTTCGAGGCCGTTGAAACCGGGCATGGTGTAATCGGACAGAATTAAATCAACGTCTTCTTGTTCGAGCGCGGAAACAAAGTCGGCGCGATTTTCCACGCGCAACAATTCGCATTGCGGCCAGCGCGCGGAGAGCATGGCTTCATTCAACTCGGCGTCGTTGGCGTTGTCTTCCAGATTGAGAATGCGCAGGGTGCTTTTCACAGGCGTAAAACGATTTTGCAAATTCGGTTCACCGAATTCGTCGGTTGAAAGAAATGATTTAACATTTTGTCCTGGCGCATCAAGCGTCAGCGTCGCGTGTGACTGGCTTCGCATGACCATAACGTAAGTTCAGATGTGATTTGTCGAAATGGGTGAAAACCCTACCTTCGAAAGTAAAGATTCGCCGTGCTTTCTTGATTTTCTTGTTTCAGCCGAGAAAAAACCACATTCTCTTTCCGATCTATAATGAGCGAACCAGCCATCACGCCCGAACTTGTAGCCAAGCACAATCTCACGCCGGAAGAATACGCGCACGTCAAAGAAATTCTCGGGCGCGAGCCGAGCTACACCGAACTGGGAATTTTTTCCGTGATGTGGAGCGAGCATTGCAGCTATAAAAATACACGGCCGCTACTCAAAACTTTTCCGACCAAATCGAAAAAAATTCTCGTCGGCGCGGGCGAAGAAAATGCCGGCATTATTGACATCGGCGATGGACTCGCCATCGCGTTCAAGATTGAATCGCACAATCATCCGAGCGCGGTCGAGCCGTTTCAAGGCGCGGCCACCGGCGTCGGCGGAATTGTGCGCGACATTTTCACGATGGGCGCGCGACCGGTTTGCGCGATTAATTCGCTGCGTTTTGGTCCCATCGTCAATGACGTAGCAGCGGACGTGAGTCCGCTCACTTCAAATTCGGAAAAAAGTCAGAGCCGACTTACGTCGGCTGCTACGAATCAAAGCGGCGTAAGTTTGCGTGAATCCAGCCTGCCCGGGGCGGGAAATTTCAAAATCGAAGCAAATGGTTCGGCAAATATTTTGAACAATCGCCGGTTGTTCGCTGGTGTTGTTTCGGGAATCGCGCATTACGGAAATTGCTTTGGCATTCCAACCATCGCGGGCGAAGTTTATTTCGACAAATCTTACGAAGGCAATCCGCTCGTGAACGCATTTTGTCTTGGCGTGTTGCGTCACGAGCAAATCGCGCGCGGCGCGGCGAAGGGAATTGGCAATCCGGTTTTTTACGTCGGCCCCGCCACCGGTCGCGACGGTCTCGCCGGTGCGGCGTTCGCGTCCAAGGATTTGACGGAAGAATCTGCCGAGCAACAGCGCGGCGCGGTGCAGGTCGGCGACCCGTTTATGGAAAAACTGGTTTGCGAAGCGTGTTTGGAATTGCTTGCAACCGGCGCGGTTGCGGGAATTCAAGACATGGGCG
>JAJPKI010000290.1 GCA_021323835.1 Verrucomicrobiota bacterium
CGAATTTTTTCCCACAGGCGAAACAAACGCTGGAAATCTTGCGCGTTCATGGACGCATTCCATTGCTCGTCGGCTGTTCCAGCACGGCGCTGATTTGTGGCGACCGCGAAATTGAAAGCGCGTCGGGAATTGCGCTCGCGCTTTATTCGTTGCCCAACGCGGAATTAAAAAGTTTTCGCTTCACACAACAGCAGGTTGAAGAATTCGAAGGCGGCGATTATTGGCCGACTCAAAGCGGCGTTGCGCCGGAAAATTCAAACGGCTGGCTGACGTTTATTGACCCGTTTCATCTCGACGCGGAAAGTTGGCTCGCATCGTGGAACGAATCTTACAAATCGCTGCCGGTTTACGGCGGACTGGCAAGCGGCATTTTTCAAGACCAGACAACGCAGATTTATTTGGATGGTGACGTTTTTGAAGACGGCGGCGTGGCGATTTCTGTCGGCGGCGACGTAAAATTGTCCGGCGTCATTTCGCAAGGCTGCACGCCGATTGGCGAAACATGGACGCTCACGCGCGTCGAACAAAATTTAATCCGCCAAATCGGAAACCGCCCGGCGTATTCCGTGCTCGCGGAAACATTTCAAAAACTTCCGCCCGCTGAACAGCAAAAAGCGCGCGGCAATTTATTGATTGGTCTCGTGGTAAATGAATATCTCGAAGATTTTCATCGCGGTGATTTTCTGGTGCGCAATTTGATTGGCGGCGACCCGAATTCCGGCGTGCTCGCCGTCGGTGCATTGCCGCGCACCGGCCAAATGATGCAGTTTCAACGTCGCGACGCTGACGCGGCGAACGAAGATATGAGCGAATTGCTCTCGCGCACGAAAAAGGAAATTGGCGCGACGACAATTTACGGCGGCTGCCTTTGTTGCTGCAATGGTCGTGGCAAAAATCTTTTTGGCAAATCGAATCACGACGCGGAATTGATTCAAAAAGAATTGGGTCCGCTCGGCCTCGCCGGATTTTTTTGCAACGGCGAAATCGGGCCGGTCGGCGGGAAAAATTATTTGCACGGATTCACCGCGTCGTTGGCGCTGTTTGTGAAGAAGTAATTTCAGTTCGCAATTGCATTTGGCTGCGGGAAAGTCATGCTGGTCAAAATGGCCGAGGAACAAAAATCCGAATCTCATCAACCGGAAATGCCGAAACATTCCGGTCCACGCCGACGCGGTCGTCGCGGCGGACGTGGACGACGACGTCCCGCGCCAATTGCATCGGCGCCGGTTTCTAGTGCTCCAATTGAAACAGCAGAGCCCATTGAGCGTGAATTTTCTGATTTATCGGAAGCGCCGCAGCAGCGAGAAAAGTTTCAACGTCCGCGCCGCAGCGGTTCACCGTTGATGCAAGCGGCGGATGAAGTCGCTGAAGTCATTGAATCGCTGAAACAAACGCTCGCGCAAATGGAAGAAGTTTTGGAACTGATTGAAACTGCCGAGCGACAAAAATTAACCGACGAGAAGGAAATTGAATCACTTCGCCGCGCGTTGCGGCAATTGCAGCCGCGTCGGCCGCAATAATTTCGGTTCTTCGACAATCCTTCCTTCGTGGATTAAGTTGCAGCGGCATGATTATGGCCGCTGAACAAACCAGATTGGTCGAGCGCAAAGCTGCGCGTTACGCGGGCGAAGTCGTTTATATTTACGCGTTTGACGTGGCTTACGATACCGCGCGCAAGCCGATTCGCGAGCTGCTCGGCCAGCCGGTCGCGCAATTTTCCGTGGACGGCAGCAAACGCAGCCCGCGCCAATTGTTTTTCTATCGTCCGCAAATGATTCGACTTCCGCCTGCCGAACGCATCGGGCCTTTCGGTGCGGTTCGCGTCGAGCGCGCGATTAAATTGCTTCCCGTCGGCGCCATTAGCATCACCGTGCGTGTGCCATTCGCCGTGAATCACATCGAAGATTTGGTTGCGTTTCACGATTTGAAATTCGGAGCGAGTCCGTTGCACGACGAAGTGCGGATGCTCGCGCAAGATGTCGTCAACGAATTGAAAGAACATTTCATCCGTCCGCAATCGCAATTGCCGGAGGAAGAAGCTTACACCGTTTTTTGCATTGCCGCGCCGGTGCCCGGCTCGAATGGCGAATCGGAGAAAGCGGAGAACTGGTTTCAATTGCATCGTCGCCAGGTTGCGGCGCTGTTGACGCAGGAAGGAGAAAGTCAGCGGCTCTCAAAACAGGAATCCGACGAATCCACCGGTCGCTACTTGAGCTACTACGAAGACGATTTGCTCGTGATTGACTGGGACGCCGCGCTGCTGATTGATGAGCCGCGCGATTTTGACGAAACGCTTTACATCATGGAACTTGCGAATTTGCAACTCGCCGAACTCGAAGCTTACGACCGGCTTTTGGACGAAGCGCTCGAACGCTCGTATCGCGACCTTGCCGGTCAAACGATGCGCTCACGCGTGGACATTCTCCGCGAACTGCGAGAAATTCGCGTGGATATGGCGCGTTTCAGCGACGAACTGTCCAACATCACAAAATTTTTTGGCGATTGGCATCTGGCGCGCATTTACGAAAAACTCGCGACGCGTTTTCATCTTGGCGAATGGCATCGCAACATTGACGGAAAAATCAAGACACTCGCCGACCTTTATCAATTGCTCAAGCAGGACCAGACCAATCGCTGGATGATGATTTTGGAAGTAACGATTGTGTTGCTGTTCGTGATTGACCTTGTGATTCTCGTCATGGGATTGAAGCATTAACGCAGCAAAATTTTTAGTTCGTCTGCGTCGCTCGTCGGCGGCTGGCACGAATTGCCGCTGCAAAGATAAACCGTCGCGTCGCCTTTTGCCGGAAGCGTGCGCGCGAATTCTTCCACCGCACCGGAATTTCCGGAAACAATTTTTTTGGGTTGATAAACTGAATGCGCCGAGCACAGCAATTCCTGAAATTTTTTGGAACTGGAATTTCCAGCGACGACCATTCGCTTCGGTTCCTGCAACGAAAAATCCAGCGCATGCAGCATGAATGGCATTGCCTGTGGAAAATGTTCCAGCCGATGCGCGAACAATTGCAATGTTCTTTCCGCCGCTTCTATGAAATTCTTTCTGCCCGTAATCGCGCCGAGCTTTAGCAAAGAAATGGTTGCGACGGAATTTCCGCTTGGCTCCGCGCCGTCGTAATCGTCTTTGACTCGCAAAATCAAATCTTTGGAATCCGCAATGCTTTGCCAAAAGCCGCCGTTTTCGGAATCATAAAATTTCGCGAGCATCGTCTCGGCCAATTCAATCGCAAAATCCAAATGCGACGGCTCCAGCGTCGCTTCATAAAGCTCGATGACGCCGGAAAGATAAAATGCGTAGCCTTCGAGCAACTCCACGTTGTCGCGCTCGCCATCGCGCCAGCGATGAAACAGCGTGCCACTACGACCATTATTTTGCTGCCAAAGTTTTTGTTTGATGAATGACAGATTTTTCTCCGTGGCGGCTAAATATTTTCCCTCGCCCAAAACAATTCCCGCGCGAGCAAAGGCGCCGAGCATCAAGCCGTTCCAAGACGCCAAAATTTTATCGTCCAAATGCGGACGAATTCGTTTTGCACGCGCCGAGAGCATTTTCTGTTTCGCCGATTCGAGTAATGGTAAATCGTTTGGCGAAACATTTGGATTGGCGATGCTCAAAACATTTTGTCCGGACAGTGGTTGTGGATGGCTGTGGTCGGTGAAATTTCCTTCCGTCGTGATGCCGAAAAATTTCGCAGCGACATTGAATTCATCAACCGTCAGCAATTTGGAAAGCTCATCTTTCGTCCAACAATAAAACTTTCCTTCGTGGCCTTCGCTGTCAGCGTCTTCAGCAGAATAAAATCCTCCATCGGGATGCGTCATATCCCGCAAAACGTAATCCAAAATATCGCGGACGACGTCGGCATGGCGCTTGTCGCCGCTGATAAGAAATGCGTCGAGATAAAGCTGCGCGAGTTGCGCGTTGTCGTAGAGCATTTTTTCGAAATGCGGCACGAGCCATTCGGCGTCCACGGAATAGCGCGCAAATCCGCCGCCGAGCTGGTCGTGAATTCCGCCGGCGGCCATCGCGTCGCACGTTTTCAAAACCATTTGCGCGGGTTCGTCGTCAGAAAATCGTTTTGCTGCGCGAAACAGAAATGAAGGGGTTGACGGTTGCGGAAATTTTGGCGCGGCGCCAAAACCACCATGCTGTGAGTCGAACATTTTTTTGAAAAAGTCCGCCGCATTTTTCAAAGTATCAGCATTTAATGCAGACTTTTCTTCAGCAACCGCCGTCATCGCATTTTCCATCCGCGAATGAATATCGCCCGCGGAAATCAAAATGTCTTTGTGTCGTTCCTGCCAGAGTTGCGAAATGTGCTGGAGCAATTGCAAAAAACTTGGGCGACCGTAACGCGCATCCGGTGGAAAATATGTGCCGCCAAAAAACGGTTTTAAATCCGGCGTAAGAAAAACGCTCATCGGCCAGCCGCCGCTGCCGGTCGTGGATTGCACGAACGTCATGTAAATTTTGTCCACGTCGGGACGTTCCTCGCGGTCCACTTTGATGCTGATGAAATGTTCGTTGAGATATTTTCCGACGCGCTCGTCCTCAAAACTTTCGCGCTCCATCACGTGGCACCAATGACAAGTTGAATAACCGACGCTCAAGAAAATTGGCTTGTTCTCGCGGCGCGATTTCTCGAATGCCTCGTCGCCCCACGCAAACCAGTCCACCGGATTATGCGCGTGTTGCAACAGATACGGCGATTTTTCCTTTCCCAGACGATTCATCCCGCAAACATAAGCGCAAAATTAAAAACTTAAAATTCAAATCCATTTCGCTAAACTGCCGCATGTCGAAAAAGTCGTGGCGAATCGAAACTGTGCTCCTGTTTTTGGGGGCGCAATTTTTTTGTTTTTGCTTTGCGATGCTGGCCGGCAATCTTTTGCACAAATTTCACGTCGTCAATTTTCAGCGCGACAACGATTTTGGATTCATTCTGCTCGCGACGCTTGGATTTCAAGGCGCGACGTGGATTTTGATTCCAATTTTTCTGCGACTGAACGAAGTCCGGTTGCGCGACGCGTTCGGCTTGAACATTTGGAATTTTTTTCGCGCGGTAGTTTGGGCGATTGCTGTCGTCATTGCCGCGCTGGCGCTGGAATTTCTTTACGAATTCATTTTGCAAAAAATCGGCTGGCATCCCAAGTCGCAGACCGCCGTGGAATTGCTCAACAACGCGCCGCTGTGGCCGACAGGAATTTATCTTGGATTTTTCGCCGTGGTGCTTGCGCCGGTCGCTGAAGAATTTATTTTTCGCGGCGTTTTATTCACGTTCGTCAAAAATTTTGGCCTGCCGAAACTCGCGTGGATTGGCGTCAGCCTTTTGTTTGCGTTGGTTCACGGCGATGCCGGAATTTTTGCTCCGCTTTTCTTTCTCGCGCTGATGTTGACATGGCTTTACGAAAAAACTGAAAATCTTCTCGCGCCGATTTTGGCGCACGCGCTCTTCAACACCGCCAATCTTGTCGCGCTCATTTATCAAAACCGATGAACGAATTTGAACTCATCGCCAGACTGACGAAATCGCTGCCGACGAACGAAAATGTTTTGGCGGGAACAGGCGATGATTGCGCCGTTTTGGATTTTGGCGGCGACAAATTATTTTTGTTCAAAACCGACGCCATCGTTGAAGGAATTCATTTCACGAAAGAAACGCCGCCGGAAAAAATCGGACACAAAGCGCTCGCGCGATGTTTGAGCGACATCGCGGCTATGGCCGGAACGCCAAGCGCCGCACTCGTGACAATTGGTTTGTCGAAGAATTTCGATGCCGAATTCATCGCAAAGATTTACGACGGCATGAGCGCTGTCGCGAAAAAATTTAATGTGGCGATTGTCGGCGGCGAAACGACGACAAATCCCGAACGTATTTTCATTTCCATTACGCTACTCGGGACGGTTGCGCGCGGAAAACAAATTCTGCGCGGCGGCGCAAAAATCGGCGACGCGATTTTTGTCACCGGCGAACTCGGCGGTTCGATTGCCGAAAAGCATTTGGATTTTGAGCCCCGAATCGCCGAGGCCAATTGGCTGGCCGAACATTTTGCAATTCACGCGATGATTGATTTAAGCGATGGCTTGGCCGGCGATTTGCGGCACATTTTGAACGCGAGCAACGTCGGTGCGGAAATTTTGAAATCAGCCATTCCCATTTCTCGTGAGGCGAAATTGGCGGCAAAAAAGAGTTCGACGGCAAAACCGGCTTTCGTCGCCGCGCTGACCGATGGCGAAGATTTTGAATTGCTATTTACCATCGCGAGCAAGGATGCGGTGAAGTTGCTCGATGGATGGAAAAAGAAATTTCCGAAATTGAGATTGAGCTGCATCGGCAAAATTGTTTCCGGCGACAGCATCACGATTCGTGATAAATCCGGCTCGCACAAATTCAACGCGCATGGCTACGTTCATTTCGCATAGTCCGGCGGAAACCGAATCGCTCGGCGAGCAATTTGGCCGCGTGGCGAAAAACGGAACGGTCATCGCGCTTTCGGGCGAACTCGGCGCGGGCAAGACGCAATTCGTGAAAGGCCTCGCGCGCGGCTTGGGAATTTCCGTGCGTGTGCATTCGCCGACGTTCACGCTCGTCAACGAATACGGCGGCGGACGGTTGAAATTATTTCATTTGGATTTGTATCGGCTTGAAACGCCGCAGCAAATTGTGTCGGCGGGCATCGAAGAGTTTTTGCAGCCGGACGGCGTTAGCGTGATTGAATGGGCGGAGCGATTGGCAGATGGCAGATGGCAGGTGGCAGATGGCAAAATCAAAAAAGTGAAGATTGAAATTGTTGGTGAATCGGAACGGAAAATTGTTTACGACGAATTATGACGATTCTCGCGCTTGAATTTTCTTCGGAACAACGCAGCGTCGCCGTCGCGCACGGGAATTCTGTTTTTGAAGCCGCTGAAACGGGCGGACGCAGCACGGCGGCATTCGCGATGATTGAACGTGTTTTGGCGGAAGCAAAAATTGAGCGCGAAGAAATTGAAGCAATTGCGATTGGAATCGGGCCGGGAAGTTACACGGGAATTCGCGCGGCCATTGCGATGGCTCAAGGCTGGCAATTGGCGCGCGCAGTAAAATTGCTTGGTGTGAGCAGCGTTGAAGCAATTGCGGCGCAGGCGCAGATGGAGAAAATTTTTGGCGAAGTCAATGTTGTCGTAGATGCGCAGCGCGGAGAAATTTATCTGGCGCGATTTGAAATCTCGGAAACGGCGATAAAAGAAATTGAACCGCTAAAAATTATTTCGCCGGAGAAAATTTCGTTTGGCGAGGACGCTCGCGTCAATTTAATTGGACCGGAAGCAACAAAATGGTTTCCATCTGGAAAAATTATTTTTCCGCGCGCGGCGACGGTTGCGCAATTGGCGGCGAAGAAGAGCGATTTTGTTTCCGGTGAGAAGCTGGAGCCGATTTATTTGCGGGAAGTCAATTTTGTAAAGGCCGCGCTGAAAAATCCGCCAATTGCCAAATTTTGAGACAGTTGTTTCTGAAAACCATTGGATTTTACAACTTGCGAAAGCGGTATAAAATCTGCTAACTTATTGCAGTAGGTTGTAAATCAGGCAGGATTCGTATGCAACCAATTATCAAAAATGAAATGGCACAAAAAAATGCCAGGCAAGAGGCTTTCACTTTGGTTGAATTGATAACTTCCTGCGCGATTCTGGCGATTCTTTTTGTGAGTCTTTTCTATGGCATCGCGCAAGGATACAACATTATCCAGTCGGAGCGCGAAAATTTGCGCGCGACGCAAATCATGCTGGGGCGCATGGAAGGGCTGCATTTGGAAGCATGGGGAACCAATCAATTGTTTAACCTCACTTATGTTCCTAATACCTTCACAGATTATTTTTACCCCGTCGGTTTGGGTGGATTCAACTCAAATGCAGTTGTCTACACCGGCACCATGACGATTACCACCAATCCTGCTTCCATCAGCGGCACCAGTTCCGGTTATGCGCCGAACATGGCGTTAGTTACGGTGACGGTGAGCTGGAATGACAATAATTTTGGTCTCACCAATACCCACACTAAAAGCATGAGCACTTATGTGGCTCAATACGGGATACAAAATTATACCTTTAACAATTGAACCATTATGCGGCTGTATTCGTTCATAAAAAATAAAGCATCCCGGCGGATAGGCGGTTTTAGTTTGCCCGAAATGATGGTGGTGGTATTGGCCGGCGGCATTATTATGGCCGGCCTGGTTTCTACGATGGTCTTCGTTTCGAGAAGTTTTATCGCCATTGGAAACTATATTGATTTGGACGCCGCCAGCCGTCATACGCTGGATATGATGAGCCGGGACATTCGCAGCGCGGCGGCTTATTCTTTGAGTTCCTATGCAACGAACAGAATCGTGCTGGCGAATCAGGATGGCAGCTCCTTTGCATATTCGTGGGACCCGGCCACGACGGCGCTCATCCGGTATTACACAAATGCCAGCGGCGTGGGACAGCAATCACAAGTCATGCTGACGAACTGCGACATTCTCACCTTCAACATTTATCAACGCAATCCGACCAATAATTTTCAATTTATTTCAACGACAGGAAATCCGGGTCAAACCAAGCTGATTGACGTCAGTTGGCGGTGTTCCCGACAAATTTATGGCGTCAAGATAAACACGGAAAGCGTTCAAACGGCGAGAATCGCCATACGCAATTAACATTTTCAAGCCATGAAAATACGCATTCAGTCGCAAAAAAAGGAAATGGGCGGGATGATGCTGGCCACGGTGTTGGTGGCCGTTGTCATCGCCGGCACGCTTGCTACTTATTTAATGACGGTAAGCCACGAAAACACTTTGGTGGCGCGCGCGCAGGCATGGAACAACGCTTTGGTTGTCGCTGAAGCCGGAGTTGAAGAGGGCTTGGCTATGCTAAATATCAACGGCTCGTCAGCCAGCGACGTCACGACCTGGCCGAGTTCTGCCGCAGCCAACGGATGGACCGTTAATGGCAACGTCTATACGTTGACGCGCTATGTCGGCTCTACTTCAAATTATTACACCGTCATCATTACCAACTTTACCGCAGCTAATTCCGCAGTCATTAAATCTGTGGGCAATGTGCCATGGAGCTATTCAGGTTTGGGTGCCGGTTCGAACACGATTTCGCGTGCGGTGCTGGTCACTAACAATGCAGGAAGCGTCGCCTTCGGCGGCGGTATTATCGTCAAAGGTGGGGTAAGTTTGAGCGGAAACGTATTGATTGACGGCTTTAATTCACAAGACCCGCTTCTAAGCACAAACGGTCACTACAATGTCTCCAAACGCGATGCGAATGTTACTTTGGCAACCATTGAAAGCAATGTCCTCGCTGCCGTTGACCCGCTCGGCTCTTCAACTATTTACGCTAAAGTCTATGTTGGACCCGGCAGCACCGTGACTTACGGCGGCACTTCGCTGATTGGCGATACCTCTTGGGCGGGACCGGGTATTGAACCGGGTTGGACGAACGATGATGCGAATTTTACCATTCCGGATGCCCCAACCAATTCACCTTATACCGGAGCGGCACAAACTATGCCTTCGATTACGCATAATTCGACTACAAATACTCTTTTGGCCGGCGGTCCCGGCACCACGAATATCTATACGACCGCCAGCACCGTCAATATCAATAACATTACAACGCTCCGTATCACCAACGCTCCGGGCGTGACTGGCGGCACCGTGGTTTTGAATGCCCCGAGTGTGGCGTTAGCTAATTCTGGCTTTATAGCTATTGCTCCAGGTATAGCAGTTGTTTTGAACACTAGCGGCACAACGGGGCTGTCGTTTGCTGGGCAGTCATTTATAACCAATATGGCTGGTTCCAGTTTGACTTTGAATGCGCCCGGTGGATTTTCTGTTCCCAATGGAACCACTATTGGACTTGCATC
>JAJPKI010000190.1 GCA_021323835.1 Verrucomicrobiota bacterium
AATTGCGCGTCGGTTTCCGGCTGCTTCACTTCCACGATGTCCACGTAAACTTCTTTGCCGGTCTTTTTGCTCAATTCTTCTTTGATTTTATCAATTTCAGAACCTTTGCGGCCAATGACGACGCCCGGACGCGCGGTGAGAATGGTCACGCGGCAACGATTCGTCGCGCGTTCGATTAAAATTTTCGGCACCGAGGCCGTTTCGAGTTTCTTCTTGAGCAACGCGCGAATTTCGCGGTCTTCGTTCAGCAAAGCGCCGAATTCTTTTTTGCCGGCATACCACTTCGAGCGCCAGTCTTTGTTGACCGCGACGCGCAGACCGATTGGATTTGTTTTTTGGCCCATATTATTCGTCAGACAAAGTGATTTTTACGTGGCAACGGCGTTTGATAATCGGACCGGCGGAACCGCGCGCTTTGGGTTGAAACCGTTTGATGCTCGTCGCCGTTCCGGCAACGGCTTCTTTGATGCGCAAACTTTCCGGCTTCAATTTGTTGTTGTTCTCGGCGTTGGCGATGGCCGATTTCAACGTCTTGGCGACAACGCGTGCGCCTTTGCGCGGCACAACCGCCAGAACCGCCTGCGCTTGCAGCGCGGGCAATCCTTGAATCTGCCGGACGACCTCGCGCATTTTCTGCGCGGACATCGGGATATTTTTTTGAATTGCGAAAACTTCCATAAAATTCTATTTGGCTTCCGCCTTTGCAGTGTGCGCGCCGTGCTTCTTGAACGTGCGCGTCAAAGAAAATTCGCCGAGCTTGTGGCCGACCATATTTTCCGTGACAAAAACCGCGTTGAAAACTTTTCCGTTGTGGACGTTGAAGGTGAGCCCGACGAAATCCGGTGTAATCGTGGAGCGGCGCGACCAGGTTTTAATCGGCGACTTCTGGTTTGTGTTCTTCGCCTTCTGGATTTTTTCCAGCAGGTGAAAATCTGCAAACGGACCTTTTTTAATTGAGCGTCCCATAATTATTTAGTCTTAATCGGTAATCCGTTGCGGCGAACAACGATGAAACGGTTTGAATATTTATATTTCGGGCGCGTCTTGCCGCCTTTGGCGACAAAACCCCACGGCGAAACCAATTGTTGCCAACCGCCACCACCTTTTGATTTGCCCTGACCACCACCGTTCGGATGGTCCACCGGATTGCGCGCCACGCCGCGCGTGATGCCGCGATGCCCGCGATGACGCGTGCGACCGGCTTTGCCCAAAATAACATTTTCGTGCTCAGTATTTCCAACCTGGCCGATGGTCGCGTAGCACTCTTCATTCACTTTGCGAATTTCGCCGGAAGGCAAACGGATTTGCGCGTAACCTTCATCGCGCGACATCAACGTCGCCGCGCCGCCCGCCGAACGGACAATCTGTCCGCCGCGTCCGGGAGTCAGTTCCAAATTGTGAATTGCGCTGCTGACAGGAATTAATTTGAGAGGAAGAGCATTACCGACTTCTGGAGGCGCTGTGGGACCGCTGGAAATTTTTCCGCCAACTTGAATGCCGACTGGCGCAATAATATAACGCTTTTCGCCATCGGCATATTGCAGCAACGCCAGACGCGCCGAACGCATCGGGTCATATTCAATCGCCGCGACCGTCGCTTCCACGCCGTGCTTATTGCGCTTGAAATCAACGAGGCGGATTTTTTGTTTATGTCCGCCACCGATGCCGCGCGCAGTCACGCGACCGTAGGCATTGCGGCCACCGGTCTTCTTGCGAATCTCGACGAGGGATTTCTCCGGCTTCGTCTTCGTAATGTCGCTAAAGTCCGCGATAGTGATGTATCGCGTGGACGGCGTTAGCGGTCTAAATGTTTTAACTGGCATAAAAAATTGCAATTAATTGCAAATAATCAGCGTTAGAAGTCGGCAAGCCATCATTCCTGTTTCAGTGCGAAATCAGTTATCGGTCTGCAAACTCGCTGTCCTGCCGCCGTTTCCGGCGACGAGGAGCGCATAAACTATCATCCTCAAAAATGATTGCAAGCGCTTTTTGAAATTATTTTGGGACGGTTAAATAAAGGACCATCAGCCCATAAATCATATCATCATATCCAGATACGTTGATTTTTAATTTGCTTAACCGAATGTTTTCCCTTAATTTTGGGTCGACTAATTTAATTTCATCACATGTCGGACAAAATAGAACATCTGCAAAAATTACTGCGAGAACGCATTGTCATCATTGACGGCGCGATGGGCACGATGATTCAGCAACGCAAGCTCACGGAAAAAGATTTCCGTGGCGCGCGATTTGCAAATTGGAACGGCAAAGATTTAAAAGGCCTCAACGATTTGCTCAACGTAACCAAACCAGCCGTCGTCGAGGAAATCCATCGCCAATATCTCGAAGCGGGCGCGGATATCGTCGAAACAAATACTTTTAATTCGCAATCCATTTCACTGGCGGATTATGGGATGGAATCACTGGCATATGAATTGTCCAAAGCCGGCGCCGAATGTGCGCGGCGTGCGGTCGAAAAAAATGAAAAAGAAACCGGACGAATTTGTTTTGTCGCCGGGGCAATTGGTCCGACGACAAAAACGTCTTCCATTTCCACTGACGTGAACAATCCCGGCGCACGCGGCACGCATTATGACGAGTTGGTCACGGCATACAGCGAACAAATCAACGGCTTGTTGGACGGCGGCGCGGATTTGCTTTTGGTGGAAACCATTTTCGATACGCTGAACGCGCGCGCAGCGTTTTTTGCCATCCAGAAAATTTTTGAAGAGCGCAGAATTGTTCCC
>JAJPKI010000015.1 GCA_021323835.1 Verrucomicrobiota bacterium
TCGTTTGGCCCAATTTCATCCCCCCCGGTGCGCCCGGAAAACGCCCACGTCTTTGGGAAAAATGTCCGCTTTGGGGAGGCGGGGGGGGGGGGGGGGGGGGGAAGAAGCATCACTGATTGCGCCATCTAAACCAAATTTTAAATCAGAATTATGAAACGAATTACCGTCCTGCTGGCAGAAGACCACCGGCTTGTCCGCGAAGGTTTCAAGTCCTTGTTGGAACACGAACCGGACATCGAGGTGATTGGCGAAGCGGCCAATGGCCGGCAGGCCGCGCAACTGGCAAAGAAACTTCGTCCCGACGTCGTCGTCATGGACATCGCCATGCCGGTGCTCAACGGAATGGAAGCCACGCGGCAAATCCGAAAAGATTTTCCCGAGATGCGGGTGCTATTTCTTTCCGCGCACAGTGACGACGCTTATGTGGAACAAGTGACTGTGCTGGGCGCAACGGGATTTTTGCTCAAACAAACCTCATCGGAAATTCTGGCCAGGGCGATTCGCGAAGTAAAAAAAGGAAATCAATTTTTCAGCCACACCATTTCCAAACGCATCAAAGACCGCCGTAAAAATTCGCTGGACCGCGGAGAAAAAGGCGGCAACCAATTGAGCTCGCGCGAAATCGAAGTGCTCCAACTGATTGCCGAGGGCAAGCCGAACAAACAAGTCGCCGCCGAATTGGGCGTGAGTTTCAAAACCGTGGACAAACACCGGCAGCATCTGATGAGCAAGCTCGACATCCACGACGTCGCCGGTCTCACCCGCTACGCCATCGCCGAAGGCATCATCGAGAACGCCGTCCGGTTGAGGATTAAATGACAATGTCTGTCCGTGTTGTTCCTCCGACGCGGTGACAAGAGCGGGCGCGACCTGAATAAAATCAGCGCGCCCGCTTGCCTGTTCGTTCCTCCGCGCACCTGCACGACAGGCATGCGACGGAACATTTGAAATGACCGCGCCGCGAAATAAAATGTTCACACCTGAAATGAAATTGTGAAAAACTTTTTTACAGGCACAACTACCGCAAGCAAGGGTCTATTCACCCGCAACGACGGCGCACACACCTTTGTCAATGGTGCAGCCGCCCGCGTCAACGGCGAATGCGCCCACGACTCAAATACAGACACCAACGGTCAAGGTGTTAATGCCGGACCATGAAAATGGCGGTTATTGAAGAAAAGACGCAGATTTTCAGGGATTTACGTCGTTTTTCTGCCCTACAATTTAATTCGGACAAATAGCATGAACGAATAAGGATTGCTGCCATAAGTTGAATCCAAACTGCTGGGCAAAGCGTAAGCACTTCCTTCTCCGCCGACGCCAAATTTAAGATGATACCAGCGTGGAAAATCGTAAATGTAGCCAACAGATAATTTGCTGACGTTAAAGATTTGTCCATCACGCGGGTCGCTTGGCGGAAACAATTCATCTTTCTGAACATTCTCCGCTCTTGCAAAAATGGTGTGCGTGTCGTGGAAGACAATCGTTGATTCGAGCAACAATCCATAAAGGGTATTTCCGGGGCTGTTGAAATTTTCGCCGAAAGCCAATGTCGTGCCCCAAGCGATGTCGTTCCAATTTTTTTGATAACTCACCGAAGCCGTCACGCGTTGCTGGTTGACATTTGGCGTCAGTTCTTCGGGACTGTGAATGTTTCCGTAGCTGACTTGCATTGACCAATTTTCCGTCGGGTTGTAAGTCAGCCGCGCGGAATATGAATCAAATTTCGGTGAATCAAAGTTCCAGCGATTTTCATTCGGCTCGCGTCCGGTAAAAATGGAGCCGTCAATTTTGAATTGTTTCCAGACGTAGCCAAGTGTGGCGACGCCGAAAGTGATGTGTGTTGAATCAAGCCAATGATGCGTGATGGGTGCTTCGGGAATGTCTTCGCCGGAAAAACGGTGCATGAACGTCGCCGGGCCAAGCGCCGGTTCGCCGGGGTATCCGAAATAAGCGAACGCGGAATTATCTTCGTCAATTTGATAGCTGTAAGTTCCCGCCAATTCCATCAACAAATCATGCGGATGCTGGCGGTCAATCAGAGGATTCACGCCGTCAGCCGTTTCGCCGGTTTGCAATAACAAGGGATACCCTGTCCGGCCAATCGTCGCCGGTTCGAGTGACAGCATGGTTCGGAAGCCAAACGTTGATTCGCCGACTGAACGCTGCGCCATTCCCATAATCATGTTCGGGCTGTAAAATTTTTTGTCGCCGCGATTGCCGCCTTGATAGTCATAAACACCGTCGGCAAATCCATGCAGCATAAACATCCAGTCGTTTTTCATAAAACTCACTCCGCCCATCGGCGATGCTTCCGGTTGCCATGCTGTGCCGGATGCTTCTCGCGACATGGGATATAAGCCGTAAAATCCGGTCATTTCATCCATTCCCATTTCCATCTTACCGCTGTTCGTTTGGGTCAAGGTTGAATTCATTTCGTCCGCGAATAGATAAACCGGCATTGAAATCATCGTTGCTACGAAAATAATTTTTACGATTTTCATTTTCCCTTTCATCAAACCTTAAGTGTCTGCTGCCAGTTGCACCGACAGCAGACAATTGCAGTTTCTTTATTTCATTTTCATGGTCGGGGCCATCGCTGAAAGGTCTTCAGTCTTTTTCAATGCGTCGTCCATTTTTGCCAGATTGGCTTCGGTCTTGGCCTGGTCTCCGGCGTCGCCGTATTTGTCGAGGTCAGTCGCGATTTGCGAAATCTTTTTGACCATCAGTTCAATCGGCTTTTTGTGTTCAGGATTGGTTTTGGCGGGCAATGCTTTCACAAGGTCGCGAATCGCAAAGGCGTGTTCGTGAACTTTGGACAATTCTTTTGCCTTTATCACGTCGGCCAATTCCTGATGGTGCATTTTGATTTCCTTCCAGATGCCGTCAACGGTGTCGGGAATTTGCACTTTGGCTTCCACTTCATTCGTCGCCGTTTGAGCGTGGCCTGGTTGAGCGATTAAACCGATGACAGCACAAAGCCCCATCGCCAATAATGTTTTTGTTTTCATTTTTTCTCCTTTTCGTTTGGTTGTTGGTTGTTGTTAGTTTGAGTTGTGGAATCAGCCGATGGCGTTTCCGAACGGAATTCCGAGTGGCTTACTTCGCCTCCGGCGCGCGAAATCCATCCGCCGATTCCCAAAGAAGCTGCACCGAGCAAAAAAGTCAGGGTTGCCAAGGGAATGTAACCCTTCTGAAATTTTCTCGAAGCCACGAGTGCGGCAATGGCTAAAACTGCAGTCGCATAGAAAAAATAAATGAAGTGTTCCGCTCGATCCATGTGGACATCGAGAATTTTTTGCGAATCCGTGTCGAGCAACGGATAAAGGTCGTTGTAGCCGCGCTGGCCGAAAAACAAGACTGGCCATGCCGACGCCGCGCTTATGAATGTCACAATCAGCCCGACTGTTCTTGTGCTTTTGTTTCGTGCGAACAATCCAATGCCAAGAGTTGCGATTCCGATTGCCAGTCCATAAACCGGCAGCGGATTTAAGAGAACATGAATGTATTCAGGTTTTAGGCCGAACAATCCCGCCGTGCTGCCGCCTTCCATTTCATGTCCCAAGGCAGTCATGGCAAAAGTCATAATTAAAGCTGCGATTAATTTTTTCATAATTATTTTGTTTGTTGAATAAATGGTATCTCCGTGACGAATAGGCACGGAACAATGAGAAATGAATCAATGCGCAAGAGCGCGGCTGATTCAATTAAGCGAGAACAGGCGGAGCAAGACTGCGAAATGCCGGACCAAGACACACTTCGGGCGTGAAGACTCGATTGTCGTCCGGTGGCTGGCGAGAAATGAAAACTTCCGGTTGTGTAAGTGCGAAAGATTGAGCCGTCGAAACAAAATTCAAGGTGAAGACTGCAAAATCCGGTTTAGCGAAGGTAATTGCATTGTCGCTGTGCAATGCCATTTTTAATGTCGCGCAGGCTGCATCGTCGTGATGATTGTCGCTATCGTGTGAATCGGAGTCGTGATGTGTTGCGATTTCTTTTGCCGTATGGTCATCATCGCCGCAGCAATGTGTTTGGCACATGACAATTGCCGACATCCAAATCAAAAGAGTTACTGCTGCAACCCCTCGAAGCAACGGACTCAAAACTTTTGTGCTGGCCGTTCTCACAATGAGTAAAAAGCTATCACTCGCATTTGCATTGTCAACGCATGGAATTATCGTAAAGAAAAAAACCGAGATTTTTCAACCTCGGCTCTTTGAATTTTCAGGGACAATTTACGCCGTCAATCTTTTCCAAAACTCAATGTTCGGGTTACAAATGGCAAATAATGATTGCCGCTGGTTTGAATAGGGTTCTCACCCCATTTTCGCACATCCATTTTTGTAGGACACTCATAATCGACATGGCACAACGATTTCATTTGGAACAGGAGGAGCATCCAGAGGGGACAATCTGGTTCACGCTCGTCTTTGAAAGTTACGCGAATTTCTTCGTCGAGCGATATAACGATTCGGACATGGCATTTATCGTCAACCGCCTGCAAGAGATTCGGCTGAAGGATTTCGACAAATATCTGGTCAACGGTGTGCCGTTGAAAAAACTGGTCGCCGCCAGGCTGGAAGAGATTGAATCGCGAGATAAATTTTCTTTGGCTCACGCTGACAGGGGGGGGGTAAAATTTCAGGTGTTTTGGCGTGAGACGGTTTTTAAAATTTTGTGGAGCCAGAACTCAACATTGTTTTTGTTGAAGATGTGCCGACCGAAGCCGTGTTGGTGGAAAATGTCCTGCGCGAGGACGGGTTAAAATTCCGGCTGCAACGCGTTGATAATCGCGACGATTTTCTGCACGCCTTGGAGGTGGCAAAGCCGGACGTGATTCTTTCCGACCACGGTCTTCCCCAATTTAACGGTTTAACGGCATTGTCTTTGGCGCATAAGATTTATCCGCACGTTCCCTTTTTATTCGTCACCAATTCGCTCTCGCGCGGAATGGAATTGGAAAAATTGACCGGCGGCGTCACGGATTTTGTCCCCAAGAGCCAATTGTGGCGGTTGCCGGCAGCCATCCGGCTGGCGTTGACGGATGCACTGGAACAAATCAAAGGACATTTACTTCGACTGATGGAAGAGTATGAGCGGCTGAATTATTTGCTGCCGATTTGCGCGAACTGCAAAAAAATCCGCGATGCCTCGGGCGCATGGCACATGCCGGAAGAATTTTTCGCGGAGCACGCGGGATTGAAATTCACGCATGGCCTTTGTCCTGATTGCGCGCGTGAGTTGATGAGAAGTTAACGCGTAAAAGTAAAAGGGTCAGCCCTGACTGATTAAAATTATTTCGTCTTGGCGAAAATGCGCACCGGAAAATTTGCGGACGTCAATCTTTTCCAAAGTTTGATGTTCGGGTTATCCCCCCGTGGCGAAGGACGAAGTCTGGCCATAGCTTGAATAGTATCGCAACCCGTTCATCGTGATTCCACTGGTTCGTTAATCATTGGACCAATCGTGTCGCGATAAACAATCGAAAGCAAAAATTATGAAAAATAAAAACAGGCGCATCCTGCTGTCTCTGGCAGCCGCAGGCATGTTCATGGCTTTGAACAGTTGGGGGCAAACATCCACGCGGCAGCCACAACCGGTTAAACAATCCGGCCCGATTTACAGCCAGATTTTCTCTCTGCAAAGAATCATCTATCCCGATGGCTCAACCAATTACTACATCGGGCGTGTAAACACAAATGTCTCATACAGTCACCGGCGGTAAAGGTCTCGCCCCAGGGCGCGACCGGAAATCCAATGAACATGGACCACTTCATCAACACCGGTGTGCTTTCGGGCAAGGACTTGGCCGATTTCCTGAATTGCTGCGAGTGTGAAGCAGAGAAAGCAGGCTTTACCTCGTGGCTTGATTTAACCATACCGCATTCGCTCAAAGAAACAATTGTCGAAGGCTGCCTCGCAGCTTGCGGAATCCCGCCCGGGAAGAGCAATGATTGAAAAGTGGCTTTGCTTTAAAAGCGTAAACAAAAAGGAAAAAATATATGAGCAACAACAACGGACAAAAATTAGCAGGAAAAATTGCGGTTATCACAGGCGGAAGCAGCGGGATTGGCTTGGCCACCGCCAAGCGCTTCGTGGAAGAAGGCGCGCACGTCGTAATCACCGGGCGACGAGAGAAAGAGTTGAAAGAGGCCGCAGCCTTAATCAAGAGAAACGTGACGACGGTCGCAGGCGACGTCTCGAACTTAAAAGATCTGGACCGGCTCTATGCTGTCGTGAAAGAGAAACATGGTCACATCGACGTCCTTTTCGCAAACGCTGGCTGGGGTGAAGTCGCGCCGCTCGAAACGGCGACCGAGGCTCATTTTGACAAGACCTTCGACTTAAACGCGAAGGGAACATTCTTCACAGTGCA
>JAJPKI010000164.1 GCA_021323835.1 Verrucomicrobiota bacterium
AGCCAATGCGATGCCAGCGCCAATCGCCGCTGCGGATGATTTGCCGGACGCAAGCCGTGAAATTTCCAAACCGCGCGCGGCAAAACAATTTCCGAAAATCCGTCGCGTTCGCGCCACCAAAAATCCCAAATACGGCGCAAATAATTGTCCGTGAATTTTTGCGCGCGGGTCAATTGGTCCGGCAACAATCCGCTGATGCCCAACAATCGCGCTTGAATTTCAAAAGCATTTTCACCGCGGAGACGCAGAGACGCGGAGAATTGCATTTGCTCCGCCAGATTCTGCATCGGCCAGACGTTGTGTTTGTAACCGAGCGCGCGAAACAAATTTTCCCAAAGCGTTTGTTCCCAGCCGACGTTTTTTGCACGAGCGCGCATTTGCGCCGCTTTATTTTCAAATCGAACGCGCGCAGCTTGCTGCAGCAATTCAATCGTTTTCGCTTCATCCAATTCACGCAACGGCGCGCAGCATTTGCCTCGAAAATGTTCCGGCAATGCTCGCAGCGATTCATTTTCCAGCGACAAACTCAATTCCGCGATTGGCGCGACCAAAACATTTTGCAGCGACAAAATTGTCGGCGCATTTGCGCTTGATTTCGTTTCTTCCCAGACGACGTGCAGCAAAACATTTTTGAAATTTGGATTTTTGTCGTGCCCATGCGCGCGCCAGCCTGACGATTGCAAATCAATTTCCACGTCGCCGGATTTCGGCGCGTCATCGCCAATTTGAATTACGGCATTTCGAAAATCCGGCCCGCCTTCAACACTGGCAAAGCCCGGATGAAAAATACGAACCGTTTTGCCGTCGGCAGTTTTCAATTCGTTACGCAGCACTCGTTGATGCTGCCAAATGGCTTGAAGCAACCGTTCGGTCGGAAAATTTTCATCGCGAAGAAAATTTGCCGCGCAATTTTTCGCGCGCCAGCGGGCGTAAAAATTTTCCGATTGCGAAGTCATCCTGAAAATGATTTGGACAATTCGCGCGCAAAGCAAAACTTTTTTGTCCGAAAAAATTTTGAATCCATTTGCGGAAGCGGCTGTTAAATAAATGAGCGGTTGCCCGCATAGGATTTTTTCCGCTAAACTCCGCAGTCGTTGATGATTGAAGTTTCCAATTTGACGAAGCGTTACGCCGGTCGCGCGGCGGTGAAAAATATTTCATTCACCGTCGAGCGCGGCGAAATTGTCGGCCTGCTCGGCCCGAACGGCGCGGGCAAAAGCACGACGATGCGCGTGTTGTCCTGCTTCATGCCGGCAACGAGCGGCACGGTGCGCGTGGCGGGCTTCGATGTATTTCATCAATCGGACGAAGTGCGCCGGCGAATCGGTTACATGCCGGAAAATAATCCGCTGTATCTCGAAATGCGCGTGCGGGAATATTTGAAATTTCGCGCGCGACTCAAAGGTCTCGGCTGGCGCAAATCGCGCGAGCGCGTTTCACTCGTCATGGAACAATGCGGCTTAACCGATGTGAGCAAGCGAATCATCGGACAATTGTCGAAAGGTTATCGCCAGCGCGTCGGACTCGCAGACGCGCTCGTGCACGAGCCGGAATTGATAATTTTGGACGAACCGACGATTGGCCTCGACCCACATCAAATCCGCTCCGTGCGGCAATTGATAAAAAGTCTCGGCGGCAAGCACACGGTTTTGATTTCCACGCATATTTTGCCGGAAGTGGAAATGATGTGCAGCCGCGTGCTGATTATGTTCGACGGAAAAATTCTCGCCTCCGACACGCCGGAAAATTTGGAGCGTCGGATGACCGGCAACGGCCAAATCGTCGCGGAAATCGCCGCGCCGGTGATGTCGTTGCGCCAATGTTTTTCGCAAATGGAAGAACTCGCGCATTCTGAAATTGCCGAAGGGGACAAAGAATTTCATCGCTGCACGCTCACGCCAAAAAACGAAATGGATTTGCGACCAGCGATTTTTGCGCTGGCGCGCGACCGCGGCTGGACGGTGCGCGAATTGACGCGCAATCGCCATTCGCTTGAAGACATTTACGTGCAAATCACACGCCCGCACGAGGAGGACGAGGAATGAAAATTTTCCTGACGCTGTTGCGGCGCGAGCTTGCGGCATTTTTCTTTTCGCTCACGGGTTATGTCATCATCGCTGCCGTGACGCTGCTCATCGGCGCAACCTTTGCGATGCTGATAAAAAATCTTGGCAGCGACGCGTCCCCGATGCCGTTGACGCAATTGTTTTTCAACAGCCTGATGTTCTGGATAATTTTAATTTTAATCACGCCGGTCATCACGATGCGTTTGTTCGCGCTCGAAAAATCTTCCGGCACTTACGAAACGCTAATGACCGCGCCGGTCGGCGACATGCAGGTCGTCGCGTCGAAGTTCGCGGCGGCAATGATTTTTTACATGGTCATGTGGCTGCCGACGCTCGCGTGTTTTTACATCGTGGCGCATTTTACGCACCAAATGCACGTGCTTGACCGCGGTCTCGTTGGTGGAATGTATTTGGGAATTTTTTTGAGCGGCTGCATGTTCATCGCCATCGGCTGTTTCACGTCATCGCTCACGCGCAGCCAGATGACGGCGGCCATGATGAGCTTGGCCATCGGCGTGATTTTGCTGATTCTCGGCTACGTCGCCTATGCGCAAGTGATTCCCACGACGCAGCAAACCGCGTCGCTGTTTTATTATTTTGATTTGTTCAACCAGATGAAAGATTTCACGCGCGGCACGGTGGACACGCGCGCGGTGATTTTTTACGTGAGCGCGGCATTTTTCTTTTTGTTCCTCACATTTCGCGTCGTGGAAAGCCGGCGCTGGAAATAAAATGGCAACGGAAAATTCTCAACCCAGTTTCTCGCGTGGCCGAAAATGGAAAATCGGCTTCGATTTGCTTGCGCGCACGATTTTGGTTCTCGCCGTCGTCGTCATGGCCAATTATCTCGGAGCGTTGTTTCCGCACCGCGCGTATTTGAGTTCGAAAACTCGCGTCCAATTGTCGTCCAAAACCGCCAGCGTCTTGCAATCGCTTACGAATAAAGTTGCCGTCACCGTTTATTACAAGCGCGGTGATGATTTTTATCCCGACGTGATAGCGCTGCTCAACGAGTATCGCGCGGCAAATCCAAAAATTTCCATTCGCGTCGTGGATTACGTGCGCGACGGAGGTGATGCCCAGCTGGTCAAAGAGCATTACAAACAATTTTTCACTTCGCCCGGCGACAAAAATCTCGTCATCTTCGATTCCGATGGACGCGTGAAAATTGCTTACGGCGACGCGCTGGTAAATTATGGGATAACGGGCTTTACCAAGGACAAACAAATGGAAATCAGCGCAGTGACATTTAACGCCGAGCAAATGTTCACTTCGATTTTGCTGACGCTTGAAAGCGACCGGCAGTTCAAAGCATATTTTCTTCAAGGCCACGGCGAACCGTCGTTGGACGACACCAGTCAGGCCGGCTACTCGAAGTTTGCGTCCATTCTCCAAGCCAATTATGTAGACGTCCAGCCGCTGCATTTGTCCGGCGAAAATGACGTGCCGGCCGATTGCAATCTGCTCGTTATCGCCGGTCCGCAGCAGACGATTCCAGAAGAGAAAATCAATCGCTACCTTTCCGAAGGCGGACGCGCATTTATGCTTTTGGATTACACGTCCGTCAAGCAGCCAACCGGCTTGGAAAATGTTCTCGCGAAATGGAATATCAACGTCGTCCCCGACATTGTGAGCGATAAGGACAATGCATCCGGCTCGCTGACCGTCGTCCAAAATTTTCAGCAACATCCGATTGTCAATCCACTGCTGCAATCGGAATTGGAAATGCTTTTCCCGCGCCCGGTGGTTTATATCGCGCCAAAAAACCCGTCGCCCGACGCGCCGAGTGTGACAGAAATTGCTTTTTCCGGCCCGCGTTCTACGCTCATCGAAAATCCCGCCATGCCGCCGCACAATTATCCGCTCATCGCCACCATCGAACAAAAAAGTGTCGCGGGCGTCGTCAATCCGCGCGGCACGTTGCGCATGGTTATTACCGGCGACTCGCAGTTTTTGGACAATCAAATTATCGAAGGCGGACTCGGCGGCGCGAATCGCGATTTTCTGGCCAATGCAATTAACTGGCTGCTCGACCGTCCGAATTTATTGCAAGGCATCGGGCCGAAACCGCTCACGGAATTTCGCCTGACACTCACCGAAACGCAACAACGCGAAGTCAATTGGCTGCTCATCGGCGCGTTGCCGGGCGGGGTGCTGTTGTTCGGCGGACTGGTCTGGTTTGTGCGACGCAAATGAA
>JAJPKI010000133.1 GCA_021323835.1 Verrucomicrobiota bacterium
ACTCGAACACGACGGAAATGATTTTCAAACCGGCGGACATTGTCAGTTTTATTTCTAAAAATCATACGCTGTTGCCCGGCGACGTGATTCTCACCGGCACGACCAGCGGCGTCGGCCCGATTCAAAGCGGCGACAAATTGGAAGTGCGGATTGGCGGCCTCGCGCCGTTGGTGAACATGGTGAAATAGATTTTATTAGCGCCGTCAGGCGCGACATCGTTGTAGAAAACAATTCCCCAAATTACCCCAAATTATTTTTAGCTCCGTAGGAGCGAAATCAGAATATGCCGCTCCTACGGAGCTTTTCATTTTGCGGCGGGCTGGCTACAAAGATACCGCGCCTACGGCGCTGAAATTTGTTCTCGACAAAAACGGGACGCGAAATAGCGTTTGCTTGTGGAAAAGGTCATTTCAACAATTCCGTTTTCAATTACGCCTGATGCGGAAGATTATTTGCGCAGTTATTTGAATGAAATACCGCTTCAAGCGCAGCCAATACTTTTATCGGTGAAGTTTCAACGTGACCATGAAAAGCCTCATCGATGGGTCTACAAAGGTCCGAGTTTTATTTTTTCCGGCTTCGACCCGCGTGAAAAACCGAAATGGGAATATGTAGAATCGGAGTTGTTTGGTCGTCGCATCGCGATTGAATCTACTGCATTAAATCAACTCGCTGGTCGTGTTTTGAGTATTCGTCGTGTAGACGCGGCTTACGGGTTGATGAAGGACACACACTATGTTTTGGTTGCCAGCTCCGACTCGGAAGAAGCCGATTCTGATCAAGCAATAAAAAATGTGAAACGGATTCTTTCGGTAGCGGCTTTGACTGTTTTGGGCGGTTTTGCGGGCGTTGGTGTTATTTGGATAATCATTGGCGAGCTTGTAAATTTTCGTGTAATCAAAAATGGTGACAGAATGCTTGCATCCGCTCTTCCGTTGCTTGCGATCGGATGGGTTTTAGGTGCGATTGCCAGCTTCTTTTTTTTCAGATTTATTTTCCAGACACGCGGAAGAACAAAATTTACTCAAGAACAAATAGAAACAAAATATATCGGGCTGGATGCGAACTTAAATTGGTGGATTTTTTTAGGAATACCTACACCACTAACAATTGCCTTAGTAATGTTTTTTGAACACTTTGCTCGCACAGTCGGAGAAAAGACTGCAGTCGTATTTGTGGCAATTATGATTGTGTTTATTCCCGCTATGTATTTTTGCGACCGGATAAAACATCGAATTGTTATTTGGCTCGGTTTATTGGGGTGGGCTCTAACAATTGCTGGCGGTTATTGGTATTTCAAAACTTACGGGGCGTAAATTGATTGTAGTTCATACTTGCCAATTCGCGCATTTCCCATATCTTTCATTCTGCCTGAACGCCGCGTGTGCGGATGTTCATTGAGGCTGAGAAAAAACCGTTAACAAACAACCTAACCCTTAACCTCCGTTGCCACGGCAGCGTTCGTTAGTTAGGCAATGGAGTCTTCAAGTTCCGCCATTCGCGGACTCAAAGCTCCCGCAGTTCAACCAATAAAGTTATGCTCACAATGGAAGAAGCCATGAAGCAGAGCGGCAAGTCGCTCGTCGCTCAAGGCGAAATCGTCAAAGGCACCGTCATCGAAGTCCGTCCGAAAGAAGTTCTCGTGGACATCGGCTACAAAAGCGAAGGTGTCATCCCCTTAAATGAATTTATTGAAGCCAGCGCGCTCAAAGTCGGTGACGAAATTGATGTCCTCATCGAGAAGCTGGAAAACAAAGATGGCACGGTCGTGCTGTCGCATGAAAAAGCGGAGTTCAAAAAGAATTGGGACAAGATTCTCACGATTTGCAACGAAGGCGGACGCATCAACGGCAAAGTGAAATCCGTCGTCAAAGGCGGATTGGTCGTGAACGTCGGCGTCGAGGCATTTTTGCCCGCGTCGCAAATTGACGTGACGACTCCGAAGAGTCTCGCGCAATTTGTCGGCAACACTTACGAATTCAAAGTCGTCAAAATCAATCAAGACCGCCAGAACATCGTGCTGTCGCGCCGCGAACTCATCGAGGCCGAACGCACCGAGAAACGCTCGGCGTTGCTCGGCGAAATGACGCCCGGCGATATCCGCAAAGGCACGGTCAAGAACATCACCGATTTCGGCGCGTTCATTGATTTGAACGGCATTGACGGTTTGCTCCACATCACCGATATGAGCTGGGGCCGCATCGGCCATCCGTCGGAAGTTTTGAAAGTCGGCCAGGAAATTGACGTGGTTGTCCTTGACGTGAACAAAGAAAAAGAACGCGTCAGCCTCGGATTGAAACAGAAAATGTCAAATCCCTGGGACAGCATCGAAGCGAAATTCCCCGTCGGCGCGAAGGTCAAAGGCAAAGTCGTCAGCCTTGTGCCTTACGGCGCGTTTGTGCAACTCGAACCCGGCGTGGAAGGTCTCATTCACGTCACGGAATTGTCGTGGACGAAGCGCGTTGCCAAGCCGAGCGACGTGCTCAAGCAAGACCAGGAAATTGAAGCGGTCGTTCTCGGCATCAACCGCGAGGAACAAAAAATTTCCCTCGGCGTTCGTCAATTGGAATCAAATCCGTGGGACAACGCCGCCGATAAATATAAAGTCGGCACCAAGGTCAAAGGCAAAGTGCGCAATCTCACGAGCTACGGCGCGTTTGTTGAACTCGAAGAAGGCATTGACGGCATGATTCACGTTTCCGACATGAGTTGGACGCGCAAAATCAATCACCCGAGCGAAGTGATGAAGAAAGGCGACGACGTCGAAGCGACTGTGCTCGAAGTGGACCGCCCGAACCAGCGCATCGCGCTCGGCATGAAACAACTCGGCACCGACCCGTGGGACAACATCGAAACACTTTACAAAGTCGGCGATTTGGTCACCGGTAAAATTACGAAGATTGCGAGCTTCGGCGCGTTCGTGGGCTTGCAACATGAAATTGACGGGCTCGTGCACATTTCGCAAATCCGCGAAGAGCGCGTGGAAAAAATCAAGAACGTGCTCAAGCCCGAACAGGAAGTCACCGCGCGCGTCATCAAGATTGACAAAGGCGAACGCCGCATCGGTCTGTCAATCAAAGCCGCGAATTACAATGAAGAGCAATTGAAGGAAGAACAGAAACTGCTCGATTCGCTC
>JAJPKI010000060.1 GCA_021323835.1 Verrucomicrobiota bacterium
AAAATCCGGAAACATTTGTTCCATTCCACTGCGACTTGATGGAAAAGTTGTCGCCGTTTTAACCTGCGACCGAAATGCTGCCGCATTCAACGCGGTTGAGCTTCAGCAAATCCGGCTCGCGAGCGACCAGGTCGTGCGTCGTTTGAGCGAATTGAAACATTACGACCGCTGGTTTGGCGCGCGTTGGAAACATCATGCGCACGATTATTTTGCGAATTGGCTCGGGCCGGAACACACGTGGAGCAAAGCCACGGCAATTTTCATCGTGCTGGTGCTCGCCGCGTTGTTTTTGATTCGTGTGACGTATCGCGTCGAAGGTAATTTCACTTTGCGCAGCGACGAATCGGAATTTTTGACCGCGCCGTTCGACGGTTACATCGCCCAGGTTTTTGTCCGTGCGGGCGATTTAGTCACGAACGGAGAGCCATTACTCACTTTGAATCGTAGCGAATTATTGCTACAACAATCCGCCGCACTTGCGGATGTTGCACGTTACCAGCGCGAATCGGAAAAAGCCCGCGCCGCTGGCAGCTATGCTGAAATGCGGATTGATTCCGCGCTCGCGCAACAGGCGCAGGCGCAATTGGATTTGGTGCGCTATCGCCTCGACAACGCGACGATTAAATCTTCGTTCGAAGGCGTCGTCGTCGAAGGTGATTGGCGCGAACGAATTGGCGCGCCAGTAAAACAAGGTGATGCGTTCTTCCGGGTCGCGCGCATTGACACGCTTTATGCCGAGGCGGAAATTCCCGAACGCGACGTCAAAGAAATTCTCGGCAAAACGAAAGGTGAAATCGCTTTCGTCACGATGCCGAAATTAAAATTTCCCGTCACAATTCAAATGGTCGAGCCGTCAGCGGTCCCCAAAAAAGACGGGAATGTTTTTATGGTGCGATTGAAACTGGATAACGGTGCGGAAAACTGGTGGCGTCCGGGCATGACCGGCGTGTGCAAACTCTCGACGGAAAAACGGACGTTGTTCTGGATTTTCACGCATCACGCCGCGGATGTTCTGCGCATGAAAATATGGTCATATTTTGGATTTTGACGCATCTATGAAATTGTGGTGGTGAAATGGATAAAACTTTCAGTGAATCCTGGTATCGCGTTGCAAATCAAAAAATTTGCCTGCGGCCGGTTGTAAAAGCCCGTCGCCAGAATTTTCGTGGCGAACGCTGGATTGTTTTGGAAAATCCGTTCAGCAACCAATATTTTCGCATTCGTCCCGCCACTTACGAATTTATTTCACGCCTGCGTTCGGACAAAACAGTCGAACAAGTCTGGAACGAATGTCTTGAACGTTTTCCCGACGCCTCGCCGAGTCAGGAAGCGGTGATTAATCTTCTCTCGCAACTCTATTTCCGGAATTTGTTGCAATACGATTTGGCCGCGGACAGCGCGCAATTGTTCGAGCGCTACAAAAAACGCAAGCAGCGCGAAATCAGTTTTCGTTTCGTGAACATCATGTTCGCGCGATTTCCGTTGCTCGACCCGGATAGATTTTTGATGCGAACGCTTCCGGTCGTTGGAAAATTAATCAATTGGTTTGGCGCGGCGCTTTGGGTTTTGGTCGTCGGCTTCGCGTTGAAAATTATCGCGGACAATTTTGACGCGTTGAGCGGGCAATGGCGGGAGATTTGGTCGACGAACAATTATTTTTTGGAGACGAACAATTTATTTTTGTTTTACCTCAGCTGGGTTATCGTCAAAACGCTGCACGAATTCGGCCACGCCTATTTCTGCCGCAAATTCGGCGGCGAAGTCCACTCAATGGGCATCCGACTGATGGTTTTTACGCCAATGCCTTACGTGGATGCGACGTCGGCGTGGAGTTTTCGCGAACGCTGGAAGCGCGTGCTCGTCGGCGCGGCGGGCATGATTGTGGAGATTTTCTTCGCGGCCATCGCGGTGTATCTCTGGTCGAAAACCGGGCCGGGAATCGTCCACAGCCTTGCTTTACGCATCATGTTCATCGCGAGCGTTTCGACGGTGATTTACAACATCAACCCGCTGATGCAATTCGACGGCTATTACATTTTGTCCGATTTGCTGGAATATCCGAATTTGAACCAGCGCGCGATGATGCAATTGCGCCATTTGTGCGAACGCTGGTTGTTCGGCTTAAAAAATTCTGAATCGCAGGCGGCGACGAAGCGCGAAGCCGGTTGGCTGACAGTTTATGGAATCATCGCCTGGCCTTATCGCATCAGCGTCTACATCGGCATGATATTGTTCATTGCCAGTCTGTATTATATCACCGGCATCATCGCGGCCGCTTACTGCTTTTATTCATGGATAGTCGAGCCGGTCAGGCGATTTATAAAATATCTCGCATCAGACCCGCGACTTGACCGCGTGCGCCATCGCGCCATTGGCGTGACGGCGGGCATCGCGGCGTTCGTCCTTATTTTGCTGTGCGTTGTGCCCTTTCCGTATCATTTTCTCGCGCCGGGAATTGTCGTCGCGACGCAGCGCACGGAAATGGTCAACGAAACCGCCGGCGAAGTTTTGCAATTGCTCGTCAAGCCGGGAAGTTTGGTGACAAATGGCCAGCCGCTGCTGCAATTGAAAAATGCAGAGCTTCAATTGGCTCTTGCCGACACGCGCGCGCATTTGGACGAAGTGAATGCGCGATTGCTTCAGGCCATGGACACTAATTCCGCAGACATCCAGCCGCTCACACGCTTGCGCGATTCGGTCGCGGCGGAATTGAAAAAGCTCACGACGGATTCGGACAATTTGACGGTTCGCGCGCGGCACGACGGCGTTTGGGTCGCGCCCGGAATTGACGAATTTGTTGGCCGCTGGCTGGTGCGCGGCTCGGACATCGGGCTGTTGGCAAATCCCAAATCGTTTGAATTCGACGCGACGGTGACGGAAGAAGACGCGCGCAATTTGTTCGGCAAAAAAATCAACGGCGCGAACGTGCGGCTTTACGGCGACGCCGGAACGAAATTGCCAGTGGCTGATTGGCGCGTGATTCCCGGTGGTCAAAATACATTACCGTCGCCCGCGCTTGGTTGGGCGGCGGGCGGAGAAATTCCTGTCTCGACCGATGAAAATTCGCAAGGTAACAAATCCGCCGAGCCATTTTTTGAAGTGGTCGGAAAATTAAATTCCCAAAACGGCGTTGCGCTGCTCGACGGCCGTTCGGGAAAAATCAGTTTCAAACTTGGCGCCGAGCCGCTGCTGCCGCGCTGGATGCGCAGCTTGTGGCAATTGCTCCAAAAACGTTATCAGATTTAAGTCCATCGGCAATTCTCACAGGGAAATCGTCGTTTTCTGCAACTTGGCATTCCTGTTGTTGACCAAACTGGTCTCATTGGAAAAGACAAAATAATTTCTGACAGGGCGGCGTTGCTGCGCCGTTGTAATTAAGTGAAAGCGGACGCCCACCAGCCATTTGCCACTTAAAGTCTTCTTAATTGTTACGTAATTTATTTATATTGTTAAATACATTGACAGTGATGGGAACCCTGTCAGAGTCAGCCATTGTTTTGGGGTAATCAGAAATTCCTTAAACCTTAAATATGAAAAATATCCGCGCACCTTTTTTGAAAACGTTGGCATTGGCGATTATTCTTCAATCCATCAGTTCCAGCGCCCAAAACCTTTATGTGACGGAGTTCAACACGGGAAATGCTTATACGTTCACCCCGGGCGGGTCGCAAAGCATTTTCACCACCGGCATCGGAAGCGATGAAGCGGTGGCAGTCAATGGCGCCGGCAATATTTTCTTTTCCGGAAC
>JAJPKI010000363.1 GCA_021323835.1 Verrucomicrobiota bacterium
CGAAGCCAGTTGCAACTTCAACCGCAGCACCTGTTGCTGCTCCCGTCGTTGTTGTTGCTCCTGTTACGCAAGCTCCGTCCGCGCCAAAATTATTTCGCATCAGTCCGCGCGCCGCTGCGCTCGCGAAGGATTGTGTCATTGACGCGACGCGCATCAAAGGCACCGGCCCCGAAGGCCGCATCGTGGAAAAAGACGTGCGCAATTATTTGCAGCAGCACGGCTACGACAAATTGCGCATTTCTCCCGCCGCCAAGCAACGCGCTGCGCAGGAAAAATTGGACATCCTCTCCATCACCGGCACCGGCGACGGCGGACGCATCGGCATGGCGGACATTGACCGCGCGCTCGCCGAACGTCCGCGCGCGATGAGCAAGATGCGCCAAATCATCGCGCAACGCCTCACGCAAAGCGTCGTTACCGCGCCGCATTTCTTCGTCACCGTGGAAGTGGACATGAGCGACCTCGTGAAATTCCGCGCCGAACTGAAGGCCAAAGGCGCGCCGTTCACCGTCACGGATTTCATTTCCGAAGCCGTCGTGCTGACGCTCAAGGAATTTCCCGACGTGAACAGCTCGACCGACGGCAAAACCATCCGCTGGAACAGCAAAGTGCATCTCGGCATCGCCGTTTCGCTCGAACAAGGCCTCGTCGTTCCCGTCATCCGCAATGCCGACGATTTAACGCTCGGCGAATTGAATCAACGCACGAAGGAACTCGCCGAAAAAGCGCGCACCGGAAAACTCGCGCCGGACGAAATGACCGGCAGCACGTTCACCATTTCCAACATGGGAATGCTCGACGTGGAAAATTTCACCGCCATCATCAACACCGGTGAAGCGGCGATTCTGGCCGTGTCCAGCACTATGAAAAAAGCCGTCGTGCGCGACGACAAGATTGTCGTCCGCTCGATGATGAAAATCACTTTGTCATCCGACCATCGCATCGTTGACGGCGCAATGGCGGCAAAGTTCGCCAATGCGATTAAACAAAAACTTGAAGACATCGAACTTTGGAAAAGATTGACGGCGTAATTTAATCGCTGAAAATTCAAAGAAATGAACGGCTCATTTTCAAAACCGCTTCGTTGCATTGTCATTGCGGGGCCGAATGGCGCGGGTAAAACAACTTTTGCCCGTGAATTTTTGCCGAAGGAAGCGGGCGTCATTCATTTTGTGAACACGGATTTGATGGCCGCCGGACTCTCGCCGCTAAAACCCGAACTTGCCGCGTTGAAAGCGGGAAAATTATTTCTTGCCGAATTGGATGCGCTGGCACAGGCGCGACTGGATTTTGCATTTGAAAGCACATTGAGTGGGTTGGCTTATGCAAATCGGCTCAAGAAATGGAAATCCAATGGTTATCAAATTGAAATTGTTTTCTTGCGGCTGGCTTCTCCGCAATTGGCTTTGCGCCGGATTGCTGCGCGCGTCAAACAAGGCGGACATCATGTTTCGCGCGCCGATGTGCTGCGCCGGTTCGACCGCAGTTGGAAAAATTTTCAAACCCGCTACAAACCGCTGGCCGATGCCTGGAAAGTGTATGATAATTCCAGTGACAGCCCGCAATTATTGGAGTCCAAAGATGAAAACGAGAAATCCTAAACGGCCAAAAAATTCTCTCACCGGAGTTGGACGCGCCTTGCGCCGCGCCGCATTAGTGGCGCGCAAAACCGCACGAATGCACGGCACGCCCATTTACATCTGGCGCGCCGGCAAAATCGTGGCAGAAAAACCGTGAGCGGCGAAGTTCGCCAATGCGATTAAACAAAAACTTGAGGACATCGAACTTTGGAAAAGGTTGACGGCGTAATTGAATGAATCCTTACAGCGATCCAACTCCGATTGCAACAGTCGAGCAATTCAAAGCTGCTCTTCTGAAAGTGCGAGACCAAGTTGGAGTTTCTCAAGAGGAACGGATGATATTGCAGGCGCAATATCAAGCGCCAAACCACACAATTTCTCCAGCGCAACTAGCGAAACAATTTAATTTTAAAAGTCATCGTGTCGCCAACATAAAATATGGCACTTTAGCGCATAATATTGCTGATGCTTTGAATTATAAGCCGGGGCCGTTTCCAGATAAGAAAGACCATTGGTGGTTCACGTTGTCGTTTTGGAATGATGATTCCGCACAAACAGAAAAAGGCGAAGATCAGTGGGTTATGAGACCGGAATTTGTTCGAGTATTGGAAGAATGGAAATGGGTTAAACCTATTTAGAAAAATTTAGATTAAAAATTTATGGAAACATTTGACATCGTAGTCATCGGCGCGGGACCGGGCGGTTATCCTGCGGCCATTCGCGCGGCGCAACTCGGCGCGAAGGTCGCCATCGTCGAAAAAGAACAACTCGGCGGCACCTGCCTGAACTGGGGTTGCATCCCGACCAAGGCGCTCATCGCCGCGGCGGAGACGTTTGAAAAAATCAAACACGCCGAAGCGCTCGGCATCAGCGTCAAGGACGCGACCGTGAATTACGCGACGATGATTGGCCATAAGGACAAAACCGTCGGCACGTTGCGCAACGGCATCAAGCAATTGCTCGCGGGCAACGGCGTGAAATCGTTCACCGGCGTCGCCAGTTTCGTTGACCGCAACACGATTGAAATTGGCAGCGAAAAAATTTCGGCGAAAAAAATCATCATCGCTACCGGCTCCACCTCGGCGATGCCCGGATTTTTGCCGAAGCACGAGCGCGTCGTGGAAAGCCGCGCGTTTCTCGACATCAAGGAATTGCCCAAGAGCATGATTGTCATGGGCGGCGGATTTATCGGCTGCGAACTCGCGTGCATGGCCGCGATGCTCGGCGTCAAAGTCACCATCGTCGAATTGCTCGAAGACATTTTGCTGCTGCTCGACGCCGACGTGCGCCGCGAAGTCCGCACACACATGGAAAAAAATCTCGGCATCCGCGTGCTCACCGGCAAAGCGCTGGAAAA
>JAJPKI010000054.1 GCA_021323835.1 Verrucomicrobiota bacterium
AATTATTTTTCGAGACGCGCTTCGCGGAAAATTCTTTTAGGCGGCTCGCGTTGACGGCGGGCATTGCGTTCACAACCTTTCTCGGCATCACGGCGGACACCGGCAGTCGCTGGACTTACAATCTTGTGAACCAATATCTCGACGAAAAAAATCCCGACCTCGCCGGCTGGATGCCGGACAAGGGCGGCATTTTTTATTCATCCGACATGACACTGTTTTATGAAACGTTTTTCCAAAATCCCGATGGCGATTGGAAATACATGCTCGGCTTTGAGCCGACGTGGATGCCGAAGGAAGATTTTGATATTTATCACAGCATCTTGTGGAACGGTGGCGACTCGAAAGCTTACAAACCGTGGGTGGATAAGATGAAACCTGCCGACCGGCTCGTTATCCGCGGCGGACGCAGCTCCGCGCCGAACATTCCACAATTGGAATGGAATTACGGCGTGAGCGGCGTGTGGGTCGGACGTTTGCCGCGTCCGGTTGAAAATGGAACTACCCCGCCAACAATTCCCGCAAAAATAAATTCGGTTCCCGAAACCAATTCAGCGCCGTGACGCTTCGTCGAATTTTTTCGCCAGCGTAAAATCTTTTTCCGTCAAACCGCCGGCGTCATGCGTCGTGAGCGCGAGCGTGACTTTGTTCCAGCGGATGTCAATATCCGGATGATGCCATTCGTGTTCGGCAATTTCGGCAATGGCATTTACAAATTTGATTGCCAACGGAAAATCTTTGAATTGAAACGTGCGCGAAATGATTTGGCCGTTTTGTTTCCATTCGGGAATTTCTGCGAGCGCGGATTTGATTTGTGCGGCGTCCATTTTCAAAACCATTCTTTGCCGCCGTCCACATAAATGCGGACGAATTCCTCGTCCGATTTCGTGAGATAAATGATGCCTTCAATCAGGCCGATGACGTGAATGACGCCGTAAGCCGGCCAAAGAATTCCGCAGGTCAAAAATCCTCCGACAAGGCTCATAAGGCCGACGGCCAGCATGACGCCGCCCGCGCTGCTGTAGCCGAGAATGAATTTATGCACGCCAAGTCCGCCCAGCAGAATGCCGCAAATGCCGGCGGGAATTTTATTGGAGGCGCGTGCAGAATTGATTTGCGGCGGCGGCGAAATGGTTGGCGGTGTTTTGCCGGAAAAAATTTCCGGAAATGAATTCAACGGTTTCCAATCGCTCGCGCCTTCGTTTTGCACGAGCGTGTGGGCGTTGACGCGATTTTCCGCGAGCCACACGCGGATTTGTTCTGCTCTGACCGGCCCATAAGTTTTTCCGTCGGCTCCGATGAATTTATACATAGGATTATCTCGCCAGTTTCGGCGGCGCATTTTTATTTTCTTCGCGCAATAATCTTCGCGCATCAATCCACATCTGCGCGCTGGTAACCAGCGACCAAAGCCAGGACGCGCCAAAAAAATAAATTCCCCAGTTCAGCGTCCAGCCATGCGTGTTCGGCGGCGCCGATTCCTCCGCCGCGAGCAAAAACATGCGATAAATAAAAACGCCCAGCCAAAACATCACGAGGCCAAAACCGGCGAGCGCCAAAATCAATTGCCCCGTTCCGGCAATCCGTCGTCGCGCCATGAGCGAGCCCAGCCCGGGCGTGGCAAAAAGATTAATAACGATGCCAATGAACAAGCGATTTGAAGTCAAAGCTGCTGGCGTTCCATTTGACATCAATTGAAATGAATTTTCACGTCGCGCTTGCTTAACACGACGAGCGCCCAAATGCCAAAGGGCAATGTGAGCAGTCCGCAGCACGGCGTGACGCAGGGAATCACCGCCAGCACCGCGCCCGTGAACGCAAAGGCGTAATTTTTCAGCGCCAACATGCGAATGGCGGCGACCAAAACCACTGCAGCCATCAGAATTTGAAAAAGATTTGTGAAAATGCCAACCGGGCCGGAAACCGAATGCAAAATTTGTTGCATTTGCGGGTCGTTGAACTGCGGCATGTTAGCATACATTTGCATCGTGGCGTTGTATCGAATCAAACCGATGATGCCAAAAAATATTTCCACTGCTGCAGTGACAATTAGCGCAATCGCCGGCGCTTTCACTGCCGAATCCGCGTGTTCACGAGACGTGTCGGCGAATGGAGTTAACACCGTCGGCGATGACGCAGCGGTGCGTTGGCCGAAAACATCGGCAAATTCAGGGAAAGTCGAAAGCGGATGAAAATCCGGGTCGGTTTCGGATTTAACCATTGTCTGGCCGTTGACGCGGCCTTCAGAAATCCATTTGCGCAAATCGTCGCCCGAAACCGGGCCGTATTGTTTGCCGTCGCCGCCGATGATGGTATAAGTCATAATTTTCTTTGCGTTTGCCGTGTTCTAATTTATTACGCGCAGCGGCGCAAGCTGTTTCGCCTACAAATTTTTCACAAAAACTTTTCCCGGCAATTGTTTTACCACGCGTTTCATCTCCAAACTTAACAACGCCACGCTCACCGCCGAGCTCGGCAAGCCGCTGTCGCGAATGATTTCGTCAATCGCCCGTTCGTCGCCGTCGAGCGCGTCAAAAACTTTTTGTTCGTTCGCCGACAATTCCAGCGCGGGCAGAATTCCCGTTTCACCCGGCGACGGCGGTTTATTCGACGACGGAAATAAATATTCGAACTCGCTCAAAATATCTTCCGCGCCTTCGCAAAGTTTCGCACCTTTTTTGATTAAATCGTGACAGCCTTTGCTGCGCGGCGAATCAATTCGTCCCGGCACGGCGAAAACTTGTCGGCCATATTCCGTTGCAAAATTAGACGTGATGAGCGCGCCGCTGTGCAAATCTGCTTCGACGACAACTGTTCCCAAAGTCATTCCGGCAACAATTCGATTGCGAATGGGAAAACTTTGCTTGTCCGCCGGCCGATTGAACGGAAATTGCGTGATCACCGCGCCGTTCTCGGAAATGCGCTGGAATAATTCCGCATTTTCCGCCGGCGCAATTAAATTTATGCCGGTTCCCAAAACTGCGACCGTTCTTCCTTTTGCGCTCAACGCGCCTTGATGCGCCGCCGTGTCAATGCCGCGCGCGCCGCCGCTGACGACTGTCACACCGACGTAAGCGAGTTGATACGCGAGCTTGCGCGCGGTTTCAATTCCGTAATGCGTCGTCTGCCGTGAGCCAACCATCGCCACGGCATTTTTGTCCTTCACCGTCAATTCGCCTTTGACGTAAAGCACAAGCGGCGGGTCATAAATCTCGCGCAGCATCGCAGGATAATTTTCGTCGGAAGAAATCAAAACGTGACAACCGAAGTCGGAAATGCGTTTCAATTCACCGGCAAGGTCAACGGATTTTTCCCAATTGCGAATGGATTCGGCAACTTCTTCGCCGATGTTACGAACGCGAAGCAATTCGGATTTCAATGCGGCGAGGATTTTCGGCGCTTCACCAAAATGTTCGAGCAACAGCCGCGCGCGAACCGGCCCCACATGGTCAATCATGTTCAGCGCCACGAGCGCTTCCCGCGAGTCCATGCGCGAAATTAAACGCCCTTGTCAGGCAAAACGCAATCTCCGAAAACGCCGCTGTGCTTTGCCGAACATCAGCGTCCAATCATTTTCAAGACAATGAAAATGAGAAGAGCGCCCCCGAGCCCGCCACCAAACAGCAAATATAGAAAGGCCCAGCCGGCGGCCGCAAATATAGGTGTAATCATGAGTAACATAATTCTTTTGTAGCGTTTGAAATGCCAATGAATTTTGGGAAATGAAATTACGGTGAACACCCCAGTCGCAGGAAAATGTTTTGCAGCTAAAATTGCAGCATGAAAAAAGAACTTATCAGCCGCGATTTTCTTTACGGTCTGCTGGCATTTTGCGCGACCTTCAGAATTCTCCAGTTCTTTGTGAATTGATTATTCTGCGAATAACGCTTCGGCAAATTGTTTCGCGTCGAACGGCTGCAAATCGTCCGCCTGCTCCCCGAGGCCGATAAATTTAATCGGCAAATTTAATTCCTTCTGAATCGCCACAACCATTCCGCCTTTGCTCGTTCCGTCCAATTTCGTCACGACCAATCCCGTGAGCGGAACAGCTTTGTTAAATTCGCGCGCCTGATTCAGCGCGTTCATGCCAGTCGTCGCATCGAGCACGAGCAAAACTTCGTGCGGCGCGCCCGGCAATTGCTTACCAATGACGCGATGCAATTTTTGCAATTCCTGCATTAAATTACTTTTCGTGTGCAAACGTCCGGCAGTATCAATGAACAAATAACTCGCTTTGCGCGATTGCGCAGCGGTGACGGCGTCGTGAGCCACCGCCGCCGCGTCCGCGCCGTAAGCGCTGGCGATGACTTCGATTTTTAGTTTCTGTCCCCACAATTTCAATTGCTCAATCGCTGCCGCGCGGAACGTGTCGCATGCAGCAAGTAAAACCGATTTCTTTTGCGATTGAAAATAATTCGCCAGCTTCGCGCTCGTCGTTGTTTTGCCAGTGCCGTTCACGCCGACGATGGAAACAACACAAACGCCGTCGGGAATTTCTTTTAATTTTGGATTTGCCCATGAAAGTGATTTTTCAATTTCATTTCGCGCAATTGCAAAAACATCCAACCCCGCGCCGCCTTGCGTTTCGTAATTTTTTTTGACGGCAGAAATGATTTGTCCCGTCATCGCCAAACCCAAATCCGCGCCAATTAACGCGGTTTCCAATTCTTCCAGCGTCGCCGTGTCCATTTTGGGCGAGCGCGTGACGATGCGCTTGATTTCGTGCGCGAGCTTGCTGTGCGTTTTGGCAAGGCCGGTTTTAAACTTTTCAAAAAATCCCATTTGCAGAATTTAGCCGCGAATTTGCGGAATTAAAATAACGAAAGCTGATTTCCGCCCGGCCTGCGAAAATGTTCCGTTGAAAGTTCGCCGCGCTCGTCGGCAAATCCGGCTTTGCGTTTGGCGACTTCAAACATTTGCGCGATTTGTTCGGCGAAAATGCCTTCGCCGCGCATTCGTTTGCCCCATTGCGCGTCATACATTTTGCCGCCGCGCATGGCTTTAATGCGATTCAAAACTTTTTCTTTCCGCTCGGGAAAATGCGTTTCCAGCCATTTTTCAAACAGCGGAGCGTTCGCATACGGCAATCGCACAATCGTAAACCCGGCGGAAATCGCGCCGGCTTCGCGCGCGGCTTTCAGAATCGCTGGCATTTCATGGTCGGTCAGGCCGGGAATAATCGGCGCGACATTCACGCTCACGGGAATTTTTGCTTCGGCCAGTCTGCGAATTGCCGCCAGCCGCGCAACCGGCGGCGACGTTCGCGGCTCCATGACTTTGCGCAAATCTTTGTCGAGCGTCGTCACGGAAACGGTGACGCTGGCGCAATTGTATTTGGCCAATTCCGAAAGCACGTCAATGTCGCGCGTCACGAGAAAATTTTTGGTAATGATGGCGACTGGATTTCGAAATTCCGCGAGCGCTTCGAGGCAGCGCCGGGTGATTTTTAATTTTCGTTCCACCGGCTGATAGCAATCGGTGTTGCCGCTCATCACGAGAATTTGCGGTTTCCATTTCGTTGACGACAATTCCGCGCGCAACAGTTCCGGCGCGTTTGGTTTGACCATGATTTTGGTTTCGAAATCAAGGCCGCTGGAAAATCCTAAATACTCATGCGTTGGCCGCGCGTAACAATAAATGCAGCCGTGCTCGCAACCGCGATACGGATTCAAACTCGCGTTGAAGCCGATGTCGGGGCTGTCGTTGTAGGCAATTGCGGTTTTGCTATGGTCAACGAGAAATTGTGTCCGTGGCGAAATGTCTTCTTCAGGATTCCAATCTTCATCGCGTTCCAAATGGATTTTCTCGAAACGATTCGCCGGATTTTCCGGCGCTCCGCGATGTTGTGAAATCAATTGTTCCGCTTGCACACAGGCAGTTTAACACACGATGCAAACGCGAAAAAATTATTGCTTCGTCGGTTTGGCGAGAAATTCAACGAAGCGGCTTTTGTGGACGGCGACGGTGATGTTGATGTTTTGGGTGTTGCGGTAATTTGCGCGGAATTGATAATCGCCGCCGCCCCAACTCCACAGCTGGCCTGCCATGTCGCGGCCTTGCTCATCGGTCATGCCGACGAGCGAAACGCGCATGCCGCTGGTTTCCGGGTCGGGGTCGGTGTGCAAAACGAAACCGATTTCTTTTTGGCTTCGGCCGTTTTGGCTTGTGTATTGCAACGGCGGAAATAATTTAACGTGCACGTCGTTTAGGTTTGTCTCGGCAAAGACGGCCTTTTGCCGGTTTTGATTTCCGCCGCCGCTCCAGTAATTATTCAAATCATTTTCGCTGCCGGGTTTGACGGGAATGTTTGTGAAGGTCAAAAGCTCGTCGTCGTTAAAACCGGCTTCGCGCGAAAATTCCAGCCGCACTTTCCACGCGGATTCGTTCGGCCACAGCCCCGGTTGATAAAAATAACTCGGCGTGTTGCCGTTTTGGCGAAAATTATTTATCCAACCGCGAACGTCATTGCCGGTGGCATCGGAAGTTTCCACGCTGACTGCGTTCCAATTGGTCGCGGCATGTCCGTTTTGTTGGACGTCGAAATCAACTTGCACATTTTTGTTCGCCGGGTCGTCCTTTGGAACTCCTCCGCCTCGATTCCATGGCGAAGGCGCAATGGCCAGTTTGTTTAGCGTGACGGACAAATCGCCGTCGGATTGCGTGTTTGGCAACGCGTCCGCTGTCCATTTTGGAAAATTTTTTCCATGAACAGGATTTGAAATGGTAAATCCATCTTTCGTCACGCGCTGGCCGCCCGGTCCCCATGATTGAAAGCGCAAAATAAATTTATTGTCGCGCCGCGGAAAGGCATCGAGTTGCATACCAACAATTTGTTTGCCCGCGCCAGCCGAATCCCAATGGCTTCCCCAGCTTTGGATGGCGGCGGTTTCCGCCGTGTCGCAAACCAGCGCCTGCCAGCCGTAACGGTTTTGGCCTTTCGTTTCCTGCAAAATCCAAACCACGAGCGTGTCATTCGTCGTGTCAAATGACGCCGCCTGGCCATTGTAACGCCGACCGGTTGTCGTGATTTTTGGATATTTATGATGCTTGCCGTATTCGACGCCCAGCAGCGTGAGTGTCGTGTTTTTATCCAATTGAATCACTTGCGGACGGCGCAGCCACCAAATCCCGGCAATGCAAATGCCAAGAATTAAAATGCCAACGATGCTCCAAAGAATAATTTTTTTCATGGAAAATTATTTCGACGAGATTTCCGGCTTGGCGATAAATTCAACGAACCTGGACTTATGCAGCGCAAGGGTGATGTTGACCGATTTTGCATTGCGGAGATTTTGCAATTGAAACTGCCGGTCGTTGCCACCCCAACCGCTGCCGTCGTAATACGGAATTTTCCGGCCGTTTTCGTCGGTCGCGCTGACGAGCGTCATTTGGTAACCGTCGGTGGATTTGTCGGACGAAACGCGGAAGCCGCCGGGTTTTTCGTTGTTGCCACGATTTTGGTCGGTGAATTGAAACACTGGAAACATTTTTAAATGAAAATCACCGATTGTCGTTTCGGCAATGGCGCTGTTCGTGCGGCTGTTGCGTCCGTTGTAACCGTAACCCGACATGTCCTGCCACGTGCCGGATTTGACGGTGACATTCGTGACCGTCCATAGTTCGTCGTCGCTAAAACTCGACTTCTGCGAAAATTCCACGCGCAATTTCCACGGCGTTTGCGATGACCAAAGCCCCCACTGATATGTCATACCCGCGTTGCCATTTTTATTTTCAGGATTGCTCCAGCTGTTGAGCGACGATTCGTTGCCACTGGCATCGGAAGTCGTCAAATGAATCGGTTCCCAATTCGTCGCCGCGACGCCGTTCTGTTCCAAATGAAATTCCACGTTCACCGCTTTCGACGCCGGGTCGCTGGCGGCGCCGCTAAAATCGCTGAAGCCATGAACGCCATAAACAAATTTCGTCAACGTCGCGGAAAAATCGCCGTCGGTCTGCGTGTCAGGCATTGCTTCGGCAGTCCATTTGGGAGCGGTCTCGCGTTTGGGATTGTTGATGACGAATTTATCTTTGGAAAGGCGCTGGTTGCCGTTCCATGTTTGCGCGCGCAGGACAATTTTTTTATCCCAGCGCGGATATGCGTTCAGCGTGAAGCCTTCCAGTTGTGTGCCGGGCTTGACTTCCGAATTCATATTTGCCCACGCACTGACGCAACCGGTTCCGGCCTCGTCCGAAACGAGCAATTGTTCGCCGCCATATTGATTCGCTTTGTGCTCGGACAAAATCCAGACGACGAGCGTGTCGTTGGTCGTGTCCATTCGCGCACCGTTGCGACGTGTGCCGGCGATTTTGGACTTCGGCGCAACGTGATGTTTGCCGTAAGTCACACCGAGCAAAGTCAATTTTGTTCCACCAATCGTGATGACTTGCGGCTTGCTCGACCAAAAAAAGATGCCGACAGCGACAGCGATAATCAAAATAACCGCAACGGCAAGAAGGACAAATTTAGCTTTCATAAATGAAAACTTTATTGTTGCGCATTATTGTCGGAAGCCGCGGCTTTTTCCGGCTTGGCCGTGAATTCCACGAACCGGCTTTTGTGAATAGCGATTGAGACGTTGATATTGGTCAGACCCGCGATGTCCTGCAAGCGATAGCGATAAGTTCCCAAGTTCGCCGTGTGTTGTGTGCTATACGTGCCGTTGGGAATGTCGTTGGTCTGATTGTCCGTGACTTTGACGGTCAGGCGATAATCTTTTCCGACGTCAGGACTGATAGTAAAAAACATTCCGCCCTGCATCCAATCGTTGTTGCCGGCGTCAGTGAAATTTTTTGCCCAGAAAAATTTGATGTGATGGTCGTTCAAATCAGTTTCAGCGACCACGGCATTTGTCGCCGCCGCGCGGCGTCCGCCGTAATTATATAATTCCTGCTGTTTGCCCGGCACGACGGGAACATTTTGCAGATTCCAAACTTCGTTATCGGCAAAATCCGATTGCTGTGAAAATTCCAACTTGATTTTCCACGGCTCTTCCGCCCACAAACCATATTGATATGTCATCGTGCCGTCGCCGTTGTCCCAGCTTTGCGACTCGTTGCCGTTGCCATTGTTAAATGTTTGGCTCCAGCCAGTGACTTGATTGCCGGTGCCATCAGAAGTTTCCACAGAAACCGGCAGCCAGTTGCTCACCGGTTTTCCGCCACGCTCGACATGAAATGTCGCAGTCACGCTTTTGTTCATCGGGTCGTCCTGGTCAGTGTCCTGGCGTTGATACGGCCCTTGTCCGCCCGCGACAAGTTTCGTCAGCGTCACGGACAAATCGTCGTCCGATTTTGTCGAAGGCAGCGCGTCCGCTGTGAAAGCGGTATAGGATTTTTTGGCGGGATTGCGAATGACAAATTGCTTGTCGCCAAGTTCCTGCCCGCTGTTGCTTTGTTCCTCGACGCGCACGATAAATTTAGAATCGCGCCGCGGAAATGCGTTCACCGTGATGGGGACAATTTCATTATTGCGATTGGCATAACCGCCGGATGCCTGCACACATGCCAGGTTGGCCGAATCGTAAATGTAATACTGAAAACTGTGATACGAATTTTGTCCGCCGGTGAATTCCTGTCGCACCCAGAGCACGAGCGTATCGTTCGTCGTGTTGAACGGCCCGCCGTTCGCGCGGCGCGCCGTCGGACGATTTGTTGTCGTCGTCGTTATCTTCACATTTGGCGGCGCGTGATGCTTGCCGTAATCCACGGAGAGCAAAGTAAGTTTGCTGTCGTCGCTAAACGTGATGACTTGCGGACGCGTCAGCCGCCATGCTCCCGCGCCGACGAGAGCGAGAATGACAATGACTGCGACAATTAGAATAAGAATTTTTGCTTTCATTGGGTGACTTGGGTTTCTGGTTGAGCGGTAAATTCAAGGAAATGATTTTTGTGAACGGCAATGGTCACAATTAGATTAGTCACGCCTTCGAGGTCGCGCAATCCCTGATGATATTCCACGCCATTGGAACCGCTGGACGAACCGTAATTCCAATTCTCAATGTCGTTACTTTGGTCGTCGGTGATTTTAACGATGTTGATTTGCATTCCCGGCGGCGGCGACGGTTTAACTATATATTTAAACCCGCCTGCCGGCTGGGAATTGGCTGGCACATCGGTAAATTGTCTGACACTGAAAAGCTTAAAATGCATTCCGTTCAAATCCGTTTCCGCAAAAGGAGCATTTGTCCGGTTGTTTCGGTTCCAATCATTAAAATCGCGCTGCAAGCCCGGTTGCACCGGAATATTTTTCACCACCCAAAGTTCGTTGTCGTCGAAATTGGATTGTTTCGAAAATTCCACGCGCAATTTCCACGGCTCGCCCGGCCAAAGTCCCCATTGATAATCTGCCACAAGGTCATCACCGTTCCAGTGGGCGTTGGCTCCGGCGCTTTGATGATTTTCGGTCGCATCGGAAGTTTCAATGGATGTCACCTGCCAGTTCACCGCGTTCGTGCCGTTTTGCTGCGCGTGGAAAATTGCTTCAACGCCTTTGCTGCTCGCGTCATCGGCATCGTCGGAGCGACTGGAAAAATTTCCCGCTGCGCCAAAAACCAACTTCGTCAGCGTGACCGACAAGTCGCCGTCGGTTTTTGTGGATGGAAGATTTTCTGCCGTCCATTTCGGAAACGAACGGTCGCGCATCGGATTCGAAATCGTCCAATGCGTTTCGTTCATCGTCTGCCCGCCGCCGTTTTGGTTCCATTCGCTGGCTTTCAAAATGAATTTTCCCTGTCGTCGCGGAAACGCGTCGAATTCCACGCCGACAATTTCATTCGTATTGCCGCCGTAATTATTGCGGCGTCCGGAATCGCCCGC
>JAJPKI010000274.1 GCA_021323835.1 Verrucomicrobiota bacterium
AAAAAAATTGCCCTGCACTACTGTTACGATTGCGACGCTTAACAATGTGTATTTAATTGTGAGGCGACGTAATTAATCGCAATGGAGACCGCAAAAAATCGAAAATTAAATTAATTGCGGTCGTTGCAACAGTTGGCTCCGGTGGCCTTGTGTTCTAATAGTGAATTTATTTTTTCGTAAAATTTCGTTGAATTTCTGAAATCATTTCTCCAGCGCAGCGTAATAAATCCACAAAAAATACGCTGTGACGCAATTTACTGCGTAGCGCAGCGAAAATCACTATCTCCGCAAAATTCCTTTTAATTTGTGAATGAATTTTCCGCAGCGTAATTCCGCACTGCGTTGCCAAATAAATACGCAGCGCACAAAAAAATCGTTGGGAAATTCGGAAAATCCATCTGAAATTCCTTTTAATTCTAAAATACGGCGGAAATTTGCCTGAAAAATAATTTTTAATTGCGGAAAATGTCGGAAAAATAGGGACTGAATTTCGTAAAATTAAATTAAAAATTAGGGAAAAATGAATTTTTAATTCCCGAAAATTGGGAAAAATTCAAAATTCAATATCGCGGCATTTTTCGTCCAACCGCAATTGCTAAACTAGCGTTTGATTTCCCACAATCAAATCATCCAGCGTGTCTGGCTGCAATGCGTTGTAATCCTTCTGACGCACTAAAATATAAGCCCATGATTTGCCCGTAAGGTTGCTTGTGTTCTCACACCACAATTCAGCAGCGCGTTTTTTATGCGCCACGTCAATATCCTCCAAGCCTTTCGTTTCAATAATGTAATGCGTGCCGTCCAGCGCGAGCGCGACAAAATCCGGTTCGTAATAGCGCAAATTTCCAGCAGCATCCGTGTATTCAATCGCAAAACCAAATTGTTCCGGCAGCTTTGCGAACCGCTCAACGTCATCCGCCTTTTGCAGAAATTGCGCAAACTCTTTTTCAAATTCATTCGCACACGGCACAAGATTAAAAACGCATTTGTCCGCTGCCAGCGTCGCGCGCGACCACGGGAACGGCGGCGTTTCGGTCAAGCTGCGTCCTTCGTGCAAAAGTTGTGGCTTCAAATCTTCGATAACCATTTTTCGCAACGCTTCAACAAAAGATTTAATTGTGACGTATTGTGCGACGTTACTGCTAATCGCTTTCAATACGACGGCATCTTGCAAATTCACTTTTTGTCCAAATGCTTTGTATTCCAAAAATTCGCGGACTTTCGGCGCGAGCGCGGAAAATTGCGACGGCAGTTTTACATCTTGAGCAATCCGCCGGGCATAGTAGCCAATTACTTCTTCCGCCGTTTGCGGTTGCGGAATTGTGTAATCGCGCTCCACCATTTTTTGCAGCGTAATGATGTCGTAACCCTCGTAACGAAATTTTTTTGCCGCTTCGTCATTTTCCTTTTTCGGCAGCACAGGACATTTGAAACTATTCACGTCCAGCGCGGCGATTTCTTCAGCCAATGATTTTTTTCGCGTTAAAACCGGACTTAAAACAGGAATCAGAATGTCTCTGTCCTTTTTCTTTTGTTCCGGCGTGATAGTAACAATCCGCACTTTGTCTTTGCCAATTTCAAAAGTTTCCAATTGCAAACTTTCTTCGCGTTCCAACTGCTCGACAAATTCAATGAAGGTTTTATTGCCAATCACGTCCACGCGCTCAATGTAGCCAGAGCCGGTGCCGCGAAACATGAGACGTAAGCCGCGCCCGACGGTTTGTTCCGGCAAAATGTTTGCCTTTGAACTGTAAGGCCGCAGCCCGACAATCACCGTGACGTTTTGCACGTCCCAGCCTTCGCGCAACATCAAAACGCTTACAATGCAATTCACTGGACTTTTTTCGTCGTCCACTTCGCGGGAAACTTTTCGCGCCTTTTCTAAATCGCCTTTTGAAACATCGCCCGACCTATCGGTGTGAATGACTAATAATTTTTCACCGCCAAATTCCGACGGATATTTCTTTTGCAGCCAATCGCCTACGTCGTCGGCTTCTGACGTGTCATTCATCATTACAAACAACACTGGTTTTTTCTTATGCGGTCTTAATTGTTCGCGGTATTCCTTCCACCGTTCCACGCCCGCCGTCAAATACGCTTGGTAGCGCGTGCTGGCAATATCGGAACGTGGTTCGCTAATGCCTTTGGCAATGCCCTTCAATGGCCGCTTTACGACGTTATCAATGATTGCCTGTTTGAGCGGATAATCAAAAACCGTCCATGAAAATAATTGTCCTTTGCTATGGCGCGGTGTCGCCGTGAAATCAAATTGCACCGCCAAGCCACCGGAAACTTGTTTATTGAGGTCGCGAATAGTTTTATTCCATTCGCTTTCTTCGTCGTGCGTGTGATGCGCCTCGTCATTTATTACGGCAATTGTTCCGCTGCGAGCGATAATACGCTTGCTAAAATCCTCGATTGTTAACTTTTGCGCCGGTGGTTTTGCCCCCATGACGGCGGCGATTGCGTCAGGCTCATCCGTTTCGCCGTTTTGCCGCTCATAAAATTGCTGCACGTTGGTTAGATACAATGCGCCGAGCGAACTGGCGCGTTCGCCGTCGCCACGCATATAGCATTGCAAGTCCCAAAAAACTTTAAGCTCATTCGGGATGATTGGGTCGGTGTGAAAAATTCTGCCACCTTCAAAATCTGTTTTCAGCCGTTCAAAAACGATGACATTCGGCGCAATGACCAAAAATGTTTTTGCGAAATCGTCCCGGCCTTCGGCCACGGCGTTGAAAAATTGCCACGCAATCGCCAGCGACATGACTTTCGTTTTGCCGCTGCCTGTCGCCATTTTCACGCAGTAACGCGGAAACTCATCGTATTGCAGCAATTTCAAATCGCTGCGCGTGGCAAAAGTTTCGACAAGGTTTTTGTGCCGGTGAATTTTTGCTATTTCGTAAAGATAAATCAGCGTTTCAACCGCTTCGCGCTGGAAATAGTTGTATTGGAATTTGCAGCCGTTCGGCAGCCGGTGGTCAGTTTGAAACCAGAAATTTAATAAAATGCGCGTAGTGCCCGTGACACCCTTGTAACCGCCTTCGCGCCACGCTTTGACTTTGTCGCGAATCGCCGGCACGCATGGCGCAGTGGATACGTTAGCTTGTAAAAGTCCAAGCTGTGCAACGTCGTGTTTGATTTTACGCGGCACTGTTAGGGATTATCTGGTTTTTTGGCACTGCTTATCATTACGGAGCCGTCAAATTTGCGATGAATTGGAAATTGGTATTCACAATTGGCACAACTGAGCCATGCCGTTGCTTTAGGATAAATTCCAAGCCAAGCGTCAACTTCTTTGTTACATTGAGGGCAAACAACTTTTTCGAGTGCAACCTCGCTAGCTTCTTTCGTCACACGTTCAAATGGCTTATGGATAGTTGTGCCTTCTCGCGTTCTGTGAATGTGAAATTTACCCCCACAAGCCGAACAAAACGGTGCCGCCGATGCTCCTAAATGTTCAGCCAAGTGCCATTCAAATTTAACATCACAATAGGGACATTCCACGGTAACGTTGATTGTTTGCTGGATTCTTGCTTCTTCTTTTTTAATTTCTGCAACCGAGGTGCTTTTGACCTGAAGCAATTCGAGGAGACTGCTTAATGGGATTATGTAAAAGGAACTTCCTGCCGATGCTCGACGGAATTCATCTACAAGCTCGTATCTAGGAAGAAAGCCGACGCCTCCAGCACGATGTTGCCAATCTGCCTTTTCATCGCCGCTCACAAAAATTATGTCCTTTTTGTTCTTAGCGCCAATTTCTAGAATTGTTTTCCATATCAAAAAGTCTCCGATTCCCAAATCTTCCTTTGATGAATCCTTGTAGCCAGGTGGAATTAAAAATTTCTGCCGCCGGAGAAGTTCTGCAAGCGTATCTTCTCTTTTAAACTGTGGTTCTATTATTATATCAGTGGTGAAAACTTCCCGATAAGCCGTGTTCACTGGGTCATTCCATTCCCAAGAGCGGATTTTTTTGAGTAGGGCGGAATGAGCTTTTTTTAGCTCCGCATTCTTTTTAATTGCTTCATTTATTTGCTCATATTCAACAACGCCTTCTAATATCGGGAATGAAAGTCTTTCCATGCCAACATATCTTCCGATTTTGTCGGCGATGCCCTGTTGTAGCTCGGATAATTTATTAGGCCGGTTTTTGACGAATTCTCGCGCAACTTGGGCTGGAAGAATCAGTCTTCCCTTTCCCTTCAAATCTTTAAAAACAGCAATGATTTCTTTTAAGCTATTTGCGCCTGCGCCATACGGTAGCAAAAGAACATTTGTATCGAGAATAATATCGGCAGTCTTTATTGCATCTTCGATGGCGTCAATTCGGTCGGCTAAAGCGGCTGCCGCATCGGGTAAGACATCATTCGCAAGAAATACTCGTTCAATAGAGACATCTTTTTGACTCTGTTCTTCCTTTGGTGGTTTTGGCACCTCGCTCATAAAAACCTCGTTCTATTTCACTTTTACCTTCACCGTTTTCGTCGTGTCGTTTCCCAAAATATCAATCACCTTCACAACCACGGTGTATTCGCCCGGCTCGGTGTAAACGTGCGTCGTTTCCAGCGCGAGTGTGCTGTCTTTGCGCGTTCGGTATGTCTGCCATTCATTGTGAAACGTGTCGCCTTTGTTGTCCCAGTCCACCGCCCAGTAATCAATCCACTGGCTCCAATGCTTCACCGCCTTTTGCACGTCTTGCGGCACGTCGTCCGGCGGAATACAAAAATCTTTCAGCTTCAAGGTCACTTCGCGCTTGTTCGCTTTCACGTCCACTGACAACGCAGCCAATTCAAAAAAGTGAATGTCGCCTTGCTCCACCGCGCGCTTGTCCATTGCGTCATGCGGAATTCGCAAGAAACGCAATTGAATGTTCGCCGCCGCCGCTTGCTGTTTGGCGACTTCGTTTAATTCAAATGCAAATTCCCAAGCCACAATGTCCACGCCATTTGTTTTGGGTGCATCCTTGCCGGTGCCGACAGCGCGTTTGAATTCTGCTGCGATTTGTGCCACGTCGCCCACACTTACCGGCGCATCCACGTTGCCGACGTGAACCATGCGTCCCGCTTTGACGCCGTGCAGCCATGAATAACCATTCAACGGCGTCGCATGATAAAGCTGCAAAATAAATTCCGTGTAAGCCCGTTGTCGTGCCGCTGCTTTTTTTCCGCCT
>JAJPKI010000296.1 GCA_021323835.1 Verrucomicrobiota bacterium
CGCGGCGTTGGCGCGGTCGAACCAGTTTTTGGCCGACGGAAATTGCGCGGCCAAATCTTTGCCCATGCCGACGATTTGTGCGCCTTGTCCGGCGAAGAGAAGTGCGGTTTTGCCCATAATTTTGAAGAGAAAATTTTACTCGCGAAAGACACGAAAGACACGAAAGAATTTTTACGCGTTTTGCTCGACGGAAGCTTTTTTATTTTCGCTACGCGGTTTGATGACGCGACGGAACGATTCGCGAAATTCGCCGAGGCGCGGCGGCTTGGTCAGCAAATCGTCGAAATCGGAAAGCGCAGTTTCATCGTCGCTGATAAATTCGCCCCAACCGGTGAGCAAAACAACGGGCGTTTCGGGTGCGCCTTGCTTGATGATTTTGGCGACTTCGCGTCCGTCCACATAAGGCATTCCTAAATCCGTGATGACGATGTCGAACGGTTCGCGGCGTCCAAGCGCTTTGCGAAAAACGTCCACGCCCGCTTCGCCGCTGTCGGCCGTTTCAATTTTATGGCCGTCGCGTTCGAGCATTTCCTTGACGAGTTCGCGTTGCAAGGGTTCATCATCTATGCAGAGCACGCGCAGTGATTTAATTTTTGAACCTTTCAAGGGCTCGACCGTTTTTGTCGGCTGCAATTCGCGAATCGGGAAAACCAATCGCATCGTCGTGCCCTTGCCGGGCGCGCTGTCAATTTCGATGTTGCCGTCATGACGTTCGACGACGCCATAAACCATCGAAAGGCCGAGGCCGGTTCCGCGATGACCTTTGGTGGAAAAGAATGGTTCAAGACAACGCGCGCGGGTTTCTTCGTCCATGCCGATGCCGGTGTCGCTGACTTCGAGAATAATTTCTTCCGATGCGGCGGCCTTTTTCGTTTTCGTGCGAATCGTAATTTTTCCGCCGTCGGGCATCGCGTCCACGGCGTTGATAATGAGATTGGTCAACACTTCGCGTAATTCACTTTCGATGCCGGAAGTTCGAGGCAAATCTTTTTCCAATTCCTTTTGCATTTCAATCGTGATGCCGACGTTTTGCGGCATGGTTTTCCAGCGCGGCGCGGTCATTTCGATGACCTGGTCAACGATTTTATTGAAGTCGACCAATTGCAGCGGATCGTCGGCTTCGCGCGTGCGGTAAAAATCCCGCAGCCGCGAGACGATGTGCGCGATGTCTTCGGCGGAAGTTTGAATATGCTTCAAATGACGTTTGGATTTTTCAGTCAAACTTTTTTCACACATTTGAATCAAATCGGCGAAACCCATGATGGGCGAAAGCGCGTTGTTCACGTCATGCGCGATGCCGCTCGCCATTTGGCCGAGCGCTTTGAGGCGTTCCTGTTGCATCACGATTTTCTGCGCTTCACGCAATTCTTTTGTGCGTAACTCGACACGGATTTCCAATTCTTCGCGCGCTTTTTCCAATTCCACATTCGCGCGATGCAGCGCGTCGTCGCGCCGCTGGATTTGTTCGAGCATTTCGTTGAAGCCGTCAATTAACTGGCCGAGTTCGTCGTTCGAATCTTTGGTCGCCCGAAGCGAATAATTTTTTCGCGTGGTAATGGTTTTGGCGGTTTGCGCGAGGTGGAAAATCGGCCAGGCGATGATGCGTTGCAATTGCAGTGAAAACAAATAAACAACGGCCGTTGAAGCGAGCATGAATAAAATCGTCATGCCGATGTAACTGAAAATTTTGGAATACAGCGCGTTAAGGTCGGACTTTAAATAAACCGCGCCGATGTCGCGGCCATTCCATTGAATGTGCTCGAAGCCTTCGAGTTGATTTTTTGTGAAATTGAATTTCCAGCCGGATGGCCCGGGATGTTCCGGCACGAGGCGAGTGGCATCTTTGTCGCGAAAATACGGCAGCGCGGCAATGTTCGTGCCACGATAAAGGCAGGCTTCGGTGACGTGGGGCAAATCGCCCAAGGCATTCCAGAGGTCGGGGGCTTCGCTGGCCGTGCCGCCGAATTCCAAAATTCCGCTGCTGCGTGTGCCGATGATTTTTGCCGTCGCAGACAATTCGGCAGTCATGTTTTTGCGAAATGTGCTCAGCTCGTAAGTGACAAAACCGGCGGATACCAGCAGCAACGCGAGCGTGCTGCTGGTCATGGCGAGCAGCATGAGCTTTTGTTTAATCGAAAGATTTTGCAGCCAACTCATCCTTGTTTAATGTGATGCTTCCGGACTCTTTGCCATCATCAGCAATTGTGAATTCATTTTCAAGCCGGCTTTTTCGGCGGCCTTGCGATTGATTTCAAAACGAACTTTGCCGTTGTCGTTGATGAATTGAATCATGCCGCCGGCGGCAAGAAAACCATCGGCATCGCTGACGGTCAGCGTGGAGGAATTGCCGAGCGAAGTGAAAATCAGCGGCAAACGCGCTTTGATCAGATGATTGATGAACAGAACTTGGCATTGCTTTAAATTGGAAAATGGCGTCATGCGGCGGACAACGACGGGACGACCGCTGACCATTTGTCCGCGAACAGATTTTTCCAATTCATCGCCAAACGGATTGCCGCCGAGAACACCGATGACTAAAGGCAACGGACGTCCGGCATCTGACGTTTGAAAAGCAGCCGGCGGCCATTCGACAAATTCCGTGAAATGGAAAAGAAAAGTTGCTTCTTCGTGATTTTGCGGGGAAACAGTTTTGGAATTGGTCGCGCAACCGCCGCAAACCAGAATGGCTGGAAGGCAGGCGAGGGTCGTAAGAAACTTGAAATGTTTCTGAAATTTAATTTTCAAATTTCTTTTTAAGGTGCGTTTCATGAAACAGCGATTCTAGCAGTTTGAAGGCGAGAACCAAGACCGATTCAGAATGTAGTAATTTCGTCGCGAACAACAAAAATGCAAATGGAGTTTGTTGATTTTAAGAGAGCTTGTTTACAAATTTGCGGAGCGCGGCGCGGATTTCAGCGATACGCGGTGGTTTGCTCAAGACGGCGTCCACGTGCACCGGCGTAGCGTTGTCATCTTTGATAAACGCGCCCCAGCCGGTCAACATGATGACGGGCGTGCCGGGCGATTCGCGTTTGACGGCGGCAGCGACTTCGCGTCCATCCACATAAGGCATTCCCAAATCGGTGATAACGGCGTCGAATGGTTTGCCGTTTTTTTGGGAACGGAAAGCATCAATGCCGGCCTGCCCGCCATCGGCAACAGTCACGGTGTGGCCGTCGCGTTCCAAGATTTCGCGGACGAGTTCGCGCACGGGCGGTTCGTCGTCCACGCACAAAATGCGAAATGGGCCGGGCGGCGTTTCATCTTCTTTCGTTGCAACCGGCTCTTCCAATTTGTAAACCGGAAAAATCAACCGCACGGTTGTGCCTTTGCCCAATTCACTATCAATTTCAATTTGCCCTTCGTGCCGTTCAACGACGCCGTAAACCATCGCAAGCCCGAGTCCGGTGCCGCGCTTGCCTTTCGTGGAAAAAAACGGTTCGAGACAACGGCGTCGTGTTTTTTCGTCCATGCCCACGCCCGTGTCTTTCACTTCCAACACGACGTGTTCCGCGACATTTGCGCGCCCCGCCGTTCCCAGGTCTGTCAACTTCGTGCGAATCGTAATTGTTCCGCCACGCGGCATTGCGTCCACCGCGTTGATGATTAAATTCGTCAACGCCTCGCGAATTTCCGTTTCAATGCCGGCGAAATCCGACACGTTGCTGTCCAAATCCGTTCCCAACTCAATCATCACCCCGCGACTCTGCGGAATGTCCCGCCAACGCGGACGCGTCATGCCTACCGCCTGTTCCACCACCGCATTCAAATTCAACATTGCCAGCGCCTCGCGTTCGTCGCGCGGACGGTAAAATTCCCTTAACCGCTCCACGATATGCGCCACATCTTCGCCCGCCGTCTTGATGTAATTCAAATGCTTCTTTGCCAGCGGACTCAAACCTTCTTCCGTTTTAGAAATCAAATCCGCAAATCCGACAATCGGCGAAAGCGCGTTATTGATATCATGCGCCACGCCGCTGGCCATTTGGCCGAGCGCTTTCAAGCGCTCCTGTTGCATAATCGTCTGCTGCGACTGCCGCAACTCGTTATACGCCATCTGCAAATCCTGATACAACTGCGCCTGATGAATCGCCAGCGCCACGTGCGCGCTCAAACCTTTGATAAATTCCCGTTCCGCCGCGTTAAATCCATTTCTCGCCCGCCGTTGCAACACCAGCAGCCCAATCATTTTTCCCTCCACCGACAATGGCGCGCCGATTGCCGAAAACAATCCCACCGACGCCATTTTCTTTCCCATCGCCTCAATCTTTACGCTCGCATCCGGCACATAAACAATTTCCCCCTCCACACATTTCTGAAAATACGTGGCCGCCACCGGAATACTTTTTCCCAAACCCACCTGCGCCGCCACCTTCTCGCCTTTCGGCCCGCGCGTAATCAAATCAAACGATGCTTCACCACGTTCCACGTGGCCTGCGTTAAAATGATACGCCGCCGAATAATCCACCGGCAACTTCTCCTCCAACTGCGTCAACACAATCTGCGCAATGCTTCCCAAATCCTGCCGCTCCGCCACCGCATACGTAATCTCATTCAACAAATTGATGCGCACCAATTGCTGGTGCAATTCCTCCGCGCTCCGCTTGCGCTCCGTGATGTCCCGCACAATCGCGCTGAAAAAAATCCCCTTCTCTGTCCGCCATGTCGCCAAACTCAAATCCATCGAAAAAACCGACCCGTCACTCCGCAAACCTTCCGTCTCCACCGTCCGCCCCAAACCGCTCCATTCACCACTCGCCAAAAATTCTTTGAATCCTCCTTCATGCGCCGTCCGGCGCCACTGTGGCAGAATTTTTTCAAATTTTTCACCCAACACATCCGCTTCCACATAACCAAACATTTTTTCCGCTCCCGAATTCCACGAAATAATTTTTCCCTCGCCGTCCGCCGCAATAATCCCCTCATTCGCCGATTGAATCACCGAATGAAACTTCAATTCCGATTCCAGCAGTTCCCGCGTGCGGCTTTCCACCCGCTTCTCCAATTCCTTGTTGATATTCCGCAACGCGCTGTCGCGCTGCTGCACCTGCGCAATCATCTGGTTGAACCCGTCCACCAATTGCCCCAGCTCATCCTCACTCTCTTTCACCGCCCGCAAACTAAAATTTTTCTCCGCGCTCACTTTGCGCACCGTCTCCATTAAACCTGAAACCGGACCTGATACGACGCGCCGCAATCGCGTCGCCAGCCAATATGTCGCCAACAACGTTAATACAATCAACCAACCGTAAATCTCCGCCGTTCGCGCCAGCCGGTCTCTTATCTCCTGTAAATCTGATTCAATATAAATCGTCCCCACCACACTTCCCGCTTGCGTTAACGGTTCCCACACTTGCAAACGGTCATGCGCAAAATCAAAATGCGAATGTTCCGCTCCCATCTCCGCCCGCACCGGAAATGCGCCTGCCGCCGCCGACTTGGGAACCCATGCAAATAATTGCGAATTCGTAGACGGCTGTTGAGAGATTGCATAAATGGCTACCGCTCTTATGTGCGGATTATGTTGCAAGGGCGCCAGCGCTTCGTTTTCCGCCCGCTCACGCTCGTCATATTCAATCATCCCCGTGGCGCTTTCGCCCACAATCTCCGCCTGCGCTTCCAAATCATGGCTCAGTTGACCGCTGAAACTCCGCCACTCATAAAACAAACTCCCCGCCGCCATCAACAACAACGCCAGCGCGCTTCCTGCCATGATGATGAACGTCAACTTCTGCTTGATGGAAAATGTTCGCACTTTGGAGAAGGATTTATTAGTCGGCGCGCTTGGCCAGAGTTAAAAGCTTGGATGAAATTTTTAATCCCGCCGCGCGCGCGGCTTCGTTCTTTATCATGAAATGGACTTGCTGGTTTTCTATCACAAATTGCACCATGCCGCCATCGGCGCAAAAATCGTCGCTCTCACCTACGGTCAAGATGGGCAGGTTTTCATTTTTGATTTCATCCAATATTTCTTTTTGTTGCGTTTTCATGGTTGCAGGGATGAACACAATCTGGCAGCAGCGCAAATCAGGCGCGGCTTTGATGAGTATGGTGGTGACGGGATGGCCGTTGACAGTGTCGCGCGCGGCAAGATTTTGCAGGGTGCTGACGAATTCTACATCACGGCTTGCGGGAACGCCCGCTCCTCCGCCGAAAATGCCGATGCACATCGGAGTGTTGGTTTGAGCAAAAATGGTGTCCGGCCATTGGATGAATTTGCCGAATTTTTCCAGATATTTGGCTTTAATCTGATAATCGGTCGGAATTTCTTGCGCGATGCTTGCGCGCGGCAACCATGAAAGCATTAACAAAATGAACAGGATTGAAAATAGTTTTGAATTTTGAGTTTTAAATTTTGAGTCTAAGACAGAATGAACAGAATTCTTGCCGCGTGACACGCGACGAAAATTACATTTCTGTAATTCTGATTCTGTTGGTTTTAATTCTGTCTGCATTGTCCGGATTTAAAATTTTAACCAGGCGGAATTTCGCGCGCCGTTTTAAAATGTGACGGTGAGTTTGGCGTAGATGCTTCGAGGAATTGCGGTTTGTTGGAATTGAATGTCGGTGGGCGTAAATTCCTGATGTTGCGGATGCAGGAGATTTTGACCGACGATGGCGGCTTGCCAGTGCTTGTTGATTTGCCAGGCAAGGCGGGCATCGAATTCAAAATAAGATGGCACACCGGTGGCTTGTTGGGGAAAACTTAAGCTGTCCACCCAGCGCAAAGCGGTGTCAAGGGTGATGTCGTGCGGTAAATCGAGCGAGGAGCGGAGAGAGAATTGTTGCTCGGGACTTTCGCCCTCGACTTCGGCTACGTTGCTAGTCGGGACGCCGGGCGAGCGGGCGTGCAGGTGCATTTCCAAAAAAGTGTAGGCGGGCATGAGGCGGAAATTGTCGGTGACGCGCCAGGTTGCAGTGGCTTCGGCTCCGTAGGTGGTGCCGGCGAGATTATTGCTTTGAACGAGCACGGGCGGAAAGGGGTTGACGACATCAATACTGCCCAAGCGACTGTAATCGTTGTAAAAAGCGGCGAGGTCGAGCGAAAGATTTTTCAGCGGCGTGGTGCGGTAACCGATTTCATAGGCGATGAGAGCTTCGGATTCATAATCTTTATTGCTGTCGGTGGTGGCGGTGATTGTCGGCGCGGGAGAGGTGCTGACGGTAACGTCTTCTTGCGAGCGTGTGGGTGTGCGCACGGCGCGCGAGACGGATGCCCAAAATGTGTGCCGGTCGTTGGGCGTCCACAAAATGCGCGCGCCGGGCTCGACTTCAAAACCGGTATAATCGTTGCGTTCCAGTTTAGTGCCAAAGGTGACGCTCAAACGGTCTTTGATGAGGGTTAATTCGTCTTGCACAAATCCGCTGAAGAGGTTGAGCGTTTTGTCTTGTGGATTGAACATGATGCCGGGTGTGTTTTGCTCATCGTCAGTGGTAAGACGGTAGCCCAAGCCCCAAATCATTTCGTTGCGTTCGAGAATGGCGAATTGATTTTGAAAACTTAAATCAATGGTATGGCGATTTTCGTCGAAGACATGCGGTGCGGTGCGGCCCGTGAAATCGTAGTAGGCTTGCAATTGAAAATTTGCGGTGTCGGAAAGCGTGCGTGTCCAGCGGCCAAGAATGTTGGCGCCATCCACGTTCATCTGGTCATGGACGGTATCGGTGAAGGTTGGAAAATTTGCGGGGTCGTAAGTGGCGAACACTTCGCGAATCGCGCCCCAATAACCATCGCCTTGCAGCGTGAGTAAATTGTCCGGCGATTTATTCCAATCCGTGCGAAAACCGGCGCGGGCAAGTTGCCAGGAATTGTCGGCGTCATTTCCGTTGGATAATTCCGTTGGCGCATGAGCTTCGTAAGTGCCATAAACGCGATAGTAAGCGTCGTCGCCGATTTTTCCGCCGTAACGTGCGCTGCCAAATCCCAAATCCTGTGTTCCGCCGCCGCCGGAAATCAACGTGCCCTGCGTGTCCATTGCGCTCTTGGTGATGA
>JAJPKI010000169.1 GCA_021323835.1 Verrucomicrobiota bacterium
AAAGTTGACCCCGGCGCGGTGCTGGCGATGTTGAGCAAATTCAAAAACGGCGGAGAAAATTCAAAATTGTTCGGCGATGACAATGTCCGCGCATTGGCCGAGCACGTTCGCAAGCGTTACGAATCCGCGCTGCACGCCTGCAACGCCGTAGATTTCGACGATTTGATTTTGCTCACGCTGCGTTTGTTCCGCGAGCATCCCGACGCGCTCGAAAATTGCCGCGCCAAATATAAATACGTGATGGTGGACGAATATCAGGACACGAACGCGGCGCAGTTCGAGCTAGTGCACGCGCTCACGCGGGAGCATCGCAACTTGTGCGTCGTCGGCGATGACGACCAGAGCATTTACGGCTGGCGCGGCGCGGAAGTCGCCAACCTGCTCGACCTCGAAAAACATTTTCCCGAAGTCAAAATTGTCAAGCTGGAACAAAATTATCGCAGCACGACGACGATTCTCAACGCCGCGAACGCCATCATCAAAAATAATGTGCGTCGCCGTGGCAAAACGCTGTGGTCGGGCAAAGGCGCGGGCACGAAAATTCTGTTGCAGACTTACGACAACGACGAATCCGAAGCGCGCGAAGTCGTAGCGCAGATTGAATTCAAGCGGCTCGCGCACCGGATTCCGTGGAAGGATTGCGCGATTCTCTTTCGCACGAACCAGCAATCGCGTCCGCTCGAAACGGCGCTGCGCACCGCGGGCGTGCGTTATCATTTGATTGGCGGGCAAAGTTTCTTTGACCGGCGCGAAATCAAAGATTTTCTCGCCTACCTGAAAACATTCATCAATCCGAACGACGACATCAATCTGCTGCGCATCGCCAACGTGCCGGCGCGCGGTTTGAGCGATGTAACGATGGAACGTTTGCTCGGCGCGAGTCACGAGCGCAAATGTTCCGTCTTCGCCGCGATGAAAAATCCGCTCGTGGCGACGGCATTCCAGACCAACACGCGCAAGAGTATTGAAGCGTTCGTGGAATTCATTGAGCGACGGCAGAATCAACTTCGCACAACTGAAATGAAATTGTCTGATTGGTCGGACAGTTTTTTGAACGAGACAAATTATTTTGCTGAATTGCAGCGGTTGGAAAAGAACCCGGAAAATTCCGAGAGCCGCGTTCGTAATCTGAAAGAATTAATTGCAACAATGGATGGCGCAGGAAATTTGCCGCTGGAACGATTGGAAAATTTTCTCGAAAACATCACGCTCGACACGGAGCGCGAAGAGGAAGAAGAAAACAAAGGCGACGCTGTCACGCTCATCACGATGCATTCGTGCAAAGGTTTGGAATTTCCTCACGTCTTTGTCGTCGGGCTGGAAGACGGACTGCTGCCGCACTCGCGCTCGAAAGTCGAAGGCACGATGGATGAGGAGCGCAGATTATTTTACGTCGCCGTCACGCGCGCGATGCAGACGCTGGCGATTTCACATTGCGGTGGGCGAAAGAAATATGGGCAATTGCTGCCATGCCATCCGTCGCCGTTCCTGAAAGAATTGCCGGAAGAACTCGTCGAACATTCCGATTCAAAAAATAAAACACCCGTCGCACAGGAATCCGGCAAAAGTCTTTTCAACGCGATGCGCCAGGCGATTAGTTAGTCGTTCAATTGACTTGCCGCTGTCCTCTCCATAAACTCCGCATTCATGGCATTCACGCGCACCAAAAAGCTCATTGTCTTTGGTTCCATCATCGTGGTGCTGGCCATTGTCGCGCTCACGTTGTTTCTTAAACGCCACGACATCTCGGAGCATTTCAAGGTTTCCGCTGCGGAACGCGCCATCGCCAATCATACGGCCACGCCGCTGGATTTATCCGCGCAATATGCGCACGCGGCTTTTGACAATGGTGGCGGTTCTTCTTATTGGCATGACATTCCATGGAGATTTCAGGTGTTCGACGGCGTGCCGTTGCAAATTGATGGGCTGATGTATCTCTGGGGTCAGGGCAATGCCAAAATGGGCGCGAATTTTCCCGAAGAAATTTTAGGAATTCCCGTGAACCAAAAATTTGAAACGCTTTACGTTTATCACTGCGCATTTTTTTCGTCACCGGCCAACTCGCCGGTCTACGATTTGGTGTTCCGCTACGACGATGGTTCGTCCGCGACAAATGAAATCGTCTACGGCAGAGACATCCTTGATTTCAATTCCAAAGGCAATCAATTGGGGCCGAAGCCGAGCGGTCAAAATTCCAAACTGGCGTGGGTCGGCGCGTCATTCACCGGCGACGGCACTCATCCGTTGCGCTTCATCCTGACGGCCATCAAAAATCCTTGGCCAGGCACGCAAGTGACGTCCATTGATTTGTATTCGTGCAAAGGCCGGAGCGCGGCGTGTGTGCTGGCGATGACGGCGGGCAAATCGGGCTTGATGACCAAATGATTTTATGGAAAAAAATCGCATCGAAGCCTTCAGCGACGGCGTGCTCGCCATCATCATCACGATTATGGTGCTTGATTTGCATGTTCCACGGCCGACTGACCAAATGCCGAATCCCGAAAAGCTCATCGCGCTCAAACCGTTGCTGCCGGTTTTCCTGACTTACATTTTGAGCTTCATCTATCTCGGCATTTACTGGA
>JAJPKI010000085.1 GCA_021323835.1 Verrucomicrobiota bacterium
ATATTTCGCAGCCCGGCAAAGGACAAGACAATTGGAACTGGTGCGATTCGCTGTTCATGGCGCCGCCGACGTGGATTCGTCTTTACGCCGCGACGGGCGACGAGCGTTACCTGAATTTCGCCGTCAGCAATTGGTGGCGCACGACGGATTATCTTTACGACAAAGATGAGCATCTTTATTTCCGCGACAGCACTTACTTCAACAAAAAAGAAGCGAACGGCAAAAAAGTTTTCTGGGGTCGCGGCAACGGCTGGGTGATGGGCGGCCTCGTGCGAATGCTGCAATTCCTGCCGATGAATCATCCCGACCGTCCGCGTTTCGAGCAATTGTTCAAGGACATGTCGGAAAAACTTCTGACGTGCCAGCAAGACGACGGATTTTGGCACGCGAGTTTGCTCGACCCGGCCAGTTTTCCGGAAAAAGAAACCAGCGGCACGGGATTTTACACTTACGCGCTGGCATGGGGCGTGAATCAAGGCCTGCTCGACAAACAAAAATTTGAACCAGCCGTCCATAAAGGCTGGGCGGCGCTGCTCGAATGTGTGGATGCAGACGGAAAAGTGACGCACGTCCAGCCCATTGGCGCCGACCCGAAAAATTTCGACACCAATTCCACCGAACCTTACGGCGTCGGCGCATTTCTGCTCGCCGGCAGCGAAGTTTATCGGATGGCCGCGCTGGAAAAGCAGTTCATCAAAGTTACCGTCAGCAATCCGGCGAAATTTTATCGCGAGAGCGAAACCGTTGAGCTGAACGTCGAAGACATTTACAAGGCGTTTGGAACTGAATATCCCAAGCGTGCCTATGAAGCGCCGAATCAGTTGCAGCGTGTCCGCGCGATGGCCGTGATGGATGGCGTTTCATCGAAAATTTTGCCGTCGCAAACTTATATGGAACCAAATTTCCCGTGGAAATATATTTTTCAGGTTGACCTCGCGCCGGGCGAGACGCGGACGTTTTACATTTTAGAAGGCTCGGCTTTGGCTGCGGAACCTCAACCGATTGTGAAAACGTTTGCGCGTTACGTTCCCGAACGTCACGAAGATTTTGCGTGGGAAAGCGACCGTATCGCGCATCGCATTTTCGGCAAGGCGCTGGAGACATGGGCTGCCGAGCCTCTCACGAGCAGCGGTTATGATGTGTGGATTAAGCGCACGCGCAATCTCGTCATCAATAACATGTATGCCACGATGAATTTCTTCGACCTTGCCGGCCCTGCGCAAGACGATTTCAAGGCGGGCAAAACGCGCGGCGACGGCGGTCTGGGAATTTGGAAGGATGGCAAACTTTATGTTTCAGCCAACTGGCACAATTATAAAATTATTACGACCGGCCCGCTTCGTTCGGAATTCGAATTGAGTTACGACGCGTGGGATGCCGGTGGCCGGAAAATTTCCGAAGTGAAACGCTTCAGCATTGATGCCGGCTCGAACATGAGCCGCGTGGAAAGCACGTTGAACAGTGACGACAATTCTCCAGTGCAAATCGGTGTCGGTTTGGCCGAACGGCCGGGAGAAAATACAATTTTGAATCTTCTTGGAGATTTTAACGGACAAGACCCGTGGTCGAAGATTGCTGATTGGCAAAGCAGCACGGCCAAAGGTTTGTTCGTGCAAAACAAAGACGAAGGCTGGATGACTTATTGGCAGCCGCAGGATTTTAATAAAGGCGTGACCGCGTGTGCGTTCATTACGCCGAAAGGCAGCGTGCAGGAATTTACGACGGACATTCCGAATCTGGCGCCGGAAAAATCTGCCGCGCCGACAAAAACTCTAACGGAAGGCCAGCCGGCGCTGCGTAACCAACTCGCCATCGCAAATGCAGAAATCGGCAAGCCGTTCGTTTACTACATCGGCGCGGGCTGGAGTGAAAGCGGAGATTTTCCGAATGCAAAGGCGTGGAACAATTATGTCCGCCGTTTTGCCGAGCGCCGCGACCAGCCGTTGCAAGTGACGATTGGAAATTAAATTTTAACTTGGTGGGGCGAGACTCCGTCGAGCCCAAATTAGAAATAAAAGTCAGGGCTCGACGGAGTCTCGCCCCACCGGATTAGATTTTCACCGCAGAAATAATTTTCATCGGTTCAGCCGTGAGCGACGTGATTTGTTTCCAATTCTTTTCCGCGACCAATTTTTTCTCGGCCATCCATGAGCCGCCAATGGCCGCGACTTGCGGAACGGCCAGATAATTCGGCAGCAACGCGGCGTTGATTCCGCCGGTTGGAATAAACTTCACGCCGGTATGTCCGAACGGTCCGGCCAGCGCTTTCAGCGCATTCACGCCGCCAAACGTTTCTGCCGGAAAAAATTTCAAATGCTTCGCGCCCAAATCCAGCGCGCGCATCACTTCCGTCGGCGTGATGACCCCGGGAAAAATCGGGAAGTCGCGTTCATTGGCGATTTCCATTACTGCTTCGCTCAAGCCGGGTGACACGCCGAATTGCGCGCCTGCGCCAATGGCCTGTTTCACCTGCTCTGCCGTCAGCAATGTTCCCGCGCCAACGGAAATCTGCGAAACTTTTTCGCGGATGGCCGCGATTGATCCCGCCGCGCCCGCAGTGCGGAAGGTGACTTCGATGCAATTCAATCCGCCGGCGAGCAGCGCTTCGGCCAGCGGCACGGCGTCATCCACTTTGTCAATCACCGCGACGCAGACGAGACGTTGTTTCAGAAAAGATTCAGCGTTCATAAATTTGTCCAATCATCTTACGATTTTAGTTTTTAATTTTCGATTTTTAATTTTTAATTGTGGCATGAACATTACTGTCGAACATCTTGCCATCGTTGCCAAAGACCCTGTCGCCCTGAAAAGCTGGTATGAGCGCGTGCTTGGCGCAAAAGCCGTTTGGGACAACGGCCAAAATCCGCCAACGTGCCTGATTTCGCTCGGCAACGTCTGGTTTGAAATTTACGCGGCGGAAAAGGCGCAAGAAAATCCTGCTCACAACAAATTGTCAGGTTTCCGCCATTTAGCGTTGCGCGTGGATTCGCTCGACGCGGCGAAAGCGGAATTGGAAAAGCGCGGTGTGAAATTTACCGAAGCGGAACGCCAGGCCGCCGGCGGCGGAAGAATTTTATTTTTTGCCGACCCGGAAGGAAATCTGTTGCATTTTGTCGAACGGGCAAAAGATTCCAATTTGCCAAAGTTGTAGGAGACGAGGTAACGAGTCTCTAATTTTTATTTTCCCGATTTTGAAATGAGCCTCCTTACGTCGGCTGCCACGAGAATAAAATTTATTTCTTTTTCGCGCGGACGGCAAGAATAGGAATATCGGTTTTATGGCGAACTTCGTTGATGGTGCTGCCATGGAAAAGGTCGCCGAACAACCGATGGCCGTGGCTCGTCATGGCAATCAAATCAAAATGTCCGTCCTCGGCGACTTTCAAAATTTCCGCCGGCGGACTGCCAAGCGCGAGCAACGTTGAAACGGAAAGTCCTTCGCTGCGCAATCGTTCGGCAGTTTTTTCCAAATACGCGCGGTCGTCTTTCATTTCATCCGACTCCGCTAATTTCAATTGATTGAAATTGCGCGCGACCCAGCCGTCGGCGACGTGCAGCAGCACGAGTTCGGATTTGAAATGCACCGCAAATTCTTTGATGTGCGAGAGAATCGCTTCGTCCGCCGAACTGTTCTCCAGTGCGATGAGAATTTTGCGATACATAATTATTGCGGCATCGGCAAACCGAGAAAACCATAAACCGACTTTACGACGGCAGATGGCATTAGGTTTTCAAAGGCGTATTTGGTATTGAGCAAAATGATAATCGCGACGATTGTCCAGCCGAGAATTTTAGTCCATCGCAAATTTACAAATTCTCCCATTTTATTTTTGTCGCCAGTGAACCGCATCAACGGCCAAATCGCAAAACCGAGTTGCAATGAGAGCACAACTTGACTGGCGATAATCAGTCCGGTTGCTTTGCTTTCGCCAAAATATCCAATGATGCAAATCGCCGGAACAATCGCAATCAGCCGCGTCACGAGCCGTCGCAGCCATGGCCGCAAACGAATATTAATAAAACCTTCCATAACCACTTGGCCGGCGAGCGTGCCGGTAAGCGTGGAATTTTGTCCGGACGCCAGCAATGCGACCGCGAACAAAATACTCGCGCCGGTGATGCCAAGCGTTTTGGATAATAATTGATATGCATCCTGAATTTCGGCAACGTCCTGATGACCGGACCAATGAAATGTCGCCGCCGCGAGAATTAAAATGGCCGCGTTGATGAACAAAGCGAGCGTCAAGGCGACAGTGGAATCAATCGTGGCGAATTTGATGGCTTCACGTTTGCCGGGAAAATTTTGTTCGTATTTGCGCGTTTGGACGATGGACGAATGCAAATACAAATTGTGCGGCATGACGGTCGCGCCGATGATGCCGATGGCGACATAAAGCATTTTTGGACTGGTCAAAATTTCGCCGTGCGGAGCGAAGCCGAGCAGAATTCCGACGATTCCCGGTTTCGACCAAATCAATTCCGTGGCAAAACAAATTCCAATCGTGGCGATGAGCGTGACGACAAGCGCTTCGATGTAGCGAAAGCCCTTATTTTGCAAAAGCAAGACGGCAATGACGTCCGCCGCCGTGATGATGCAACCCCAGATGAGCGGAATTCCGAAAAGCAATTGCAGCGCGATGGCCGAGCCGACGACTTCGGCGAGGTCGCATGCGGCGATGGCAATTTCGGATAAAATCCAAAGGAACCAAACCGTCGGCGTTGAGTAATGGTCGCGGCAGGCTTGCGCGAGATCGCGTCCGGTGGCGATGCCAAGTTTGATGGACAAATGCTGGAGTAAAATCGCCATCAGGTTTGAAATTAAAATGATGGAGAGCAACGTGTAGCCGAATTGCGCCCCGCCCTGTAAATCGGTGGCCCAATTGCCCGGGTCCATGTAACCAACGGCGATGAGAAATCCCGGGCCGGAGAATGCAAATAATTTTCGCCAGAATGACGCACTCGTTGGAATGACGACGCTGCGATGAATTTCCGGTAAGGACGCGCCGCCGGAAGATTTACGCCAGCCGGTCTTCAAATTATGTTCGAGTTCGCTCAAGGCAAAATGTAGCCTTCATTAAAATATCGAACGGCAGAAAAAAAGAAAGATAATGCGACCGTCGGACATTCAGCAAATCGGCAACGAACTGGCCATCAAATGGGACGATGGCTGCGAAGATTTTATTTCGCTGGAACAATTGCGTCGCGCGTGTCCCTGCGCCGGTTGCAAAGGCGAGACGGATATTTTGGGAAACGTTTACAAAAATCCGTCGGCAGAACTTTCACCAGCGGCATTTCAATTGAAGAAAATTGTCAGTGTTGGCGGTTATGCGATTCAGCCGGTCTGGGTGGATGGCCATGCGACAGGAATTTTTTCGTTCGATTACCTCAAACGCGTTGCCGCGCAAAAATAAAACGGCGCGCTCTTGCGAACGCGCCGGAAGTTTTAATTCAAAATTATTTTACGTTGGGCGTCAAAGGATTGGACCAATCGCCATGAGGTTGAGCGCCGTCATACATGGTTTTTGGATTCATGGGGTCGGGCATCTGACGCGGTTCGCTGTCAAGGAATGTTGTCGCCGTGGGCTTGAAGTTTTCTTCCTTCACAATTGTTGGCGTGATAAATAGGAGAAGGTTATCTTTTTCAAGGCTCTTATTTTCGTGACGGAAGGCAAGTCCCAGCACCGGGATGTCGCCAAGGAACGGCACTTTTGTGTATTGAGCATTGGGATTGTCTTTGACGAGGCCACCCATCACCAACGTGTGTGAATTTGGGATGAGCACTTGCGTGTCAATCGAACGAATATCAAATTCGTCGGCTTGATTGACCAATCCGCCGACGGTTTTAGTGATAGTGCCGAAAAAGCTCGATACATTCGGTATGACTTTCAGCCAAATATAATCATTGGCGGAAATTCGCGGTGTGACTTCAAGGACAGTTCCGATATTACTGTAAGTCAGTTGTGAGCCACCCGGCGAACCTTGGGTGCCGGCCGTGGTGTTAAATACAGGGAACGCGCGCGTCACGGAAATAGTGGCTGTTTCGTTATCCAGCGTCACGATGCGAGGTGTTGAAACAACTTGCGCATCAGATGAAGCATTCAAGAAAGAAATAACTGCCTTGACACCGTCAGCATTTAAAAAACCCGTTGTTGGATTAAAGCCGTGAGCCGTGTCGGCGAGAATGCCAGGAGAACCAACAGGATTATTTGCGCCATAAGTCACCACTCCCGGAGTAATTGTGGCAATATACGGCCCAAATCCAGGAAGACCAGCTAAGTTGGTCGTAAAAGAGTATATAGGGGGAGTAAAACTTTGAGAGTAAGGTCGTCCAGATTGGCCACCCAAAACATTATTCCCAAACGTCACATTTTGCGCCTGCAATGTGCCCGACCAATCAATACCTTTTTGCGTTGAAGGATTGCTGGAAAGTTCAACGATTTTCGTTTCAATCAACACCTGACGAGTAGGTTTGTCCAATTGGGTAATCAAACTATCAATCGAGGCCTGCTCCGATTCTGTAGCAACCACAACCAATTGACTGGTGCGCGTATCCGGCAATACATGGCTGCGCTTGTCTATGAAAGCGCTGGCGACGGCTTCTAACATATTAGACGTGCTGGCATATTTCAATTGGACAACTCGCGTAATCAACGGTGGCGGGGCGGTGGGGTCTTTGGTTGTGACTTTGTAAATTTTGGTCTTCGGATTCTCCACCATTTGCAATCCGTAGTTGTCGAGCAAAGCGACCAGCGCCTGCTGAGGCGTGACGTTTTCCCAACGCACGGAGATACTCGGCTCAGGTATAATTTTTCCAT
>JAJPKI010000083.1 GCA_021323835.1 Verrucomicrobiota bacterium
CTCACGATTGAAGCGTTGCCGAAACATTTCAGTCGCAAAACGAAAATCGTTTTGATGTCGCCCCAAAAGCCGGACGCCGCAGCGATTTCAAATCCAGAATTACTGTCGGAATTTTTCGATGGCAAAAGAATTTTTCAATTGCCGCACCTCGGAAAAAATCTCGCCGCGTTAAAAAATCCGCGCATTCGAAAAACGCTTCGCAAATTAGCGTGCTGACGGCGCGTTGGTGAACGACTGGCGGAACGGCAGATTTTTTTCGTAAAGTTCCAACCGGTTGCTGATGGCCGAAACTTGATTTGTTAAATCGAAAGCATTGGCCAAACCAATTGCGGCCTGTGCGGAATTTATTGCGTCGGAAAAATTTCCCGTCTCGGCTTGCGCCATTGCCAGCACGTCGAGTGCGTCCGGTTGAATGCCGCCGGAAAGTCCATTTGCTTTTTGCGCGAGTGTCAAAGCCGTTTTGCCGTCGCGGATTTGCGAATTTTCGTCCGACGCCAAAACTTCCGCCAGAAAATCGAGAACATAAATGTTGTTCGGGTCAAGCTGCAGCGATTTTTGGAAAAAAGAAATTGCTTCGGCGTCGCGATTTTCTTTTAGCAGCATTTGTCCGTTCAAAAACGGCGCGCGCCAATCGGACGGATTTAATTGCATCGCTTTGGAAAATTGTTCCTGCGCTTCACCGAAACGGTCGAGTTTAGAAAGCAATTCGCCGTAATTGTTGATGACTGAAATGCGGTTGGGTTCGAGTTGAAGCGCTTCGCGAAATTCCAAAAGCGCTTCTTCGCCGCGGTCGAGATTGGCCAACGATTGCGCCAATGCGCCGTGCGCGCGCGACCAATCCGGCGTCAATCTCACAGCGGTTGCATACTCGCGAGCAGCATCATTTTCGCGTCCAGCATTTTCCAGCGCAAGACCGAGGCTCAAACGCAACGCGCTGTTGTCCGGCGCCATTTCAACGGCGTGAGAAAAAAGCGCAACGTCGTTACGCCAAAAATTTAATTGTTGATGCGTTAAAAAAAGATACGTCGCCAAAATGAAAATTGCCGATGCGGTGAGAATTGATTTTAGCCAATGAATTTTTCTTACCACATCGTAAACGACGAGCGCGACAATCAAAAAAATTCCGATGGATGGAAAATATGCGTAGCGGTCGGCGATGAGCGCGTCGCCGACTTGCACCAAACCGATGACCGGCACGAGCGTTCCCAAAAACCATAGCCAGCCGATGAGAAAATATGACTGCGTCTTGCGCAAACGCCATGCCGAAACGGAAATGAAAATCAAAATGATGAGCGCGATGGCAATTGCCGAAATAGAAATGGCTTTTGGCAGCGGATAAAAAACGGCCAAATGCGCCGGCCAAAAAATTTTCAATAAGTAATCGGCGTAAGCCAACGGAATATTTTCAAAACGATTCGCCAGCGGCACGTTTTCCAGCGATGCGACCATGCCGCCGTTGCGCTGCGCCAAAAAAGTGACGACGCAAGACGCCGCAACCAGCACGAAGAACGGAATTTTTTCAATCAACAATTTTGAGAAATTTTTAACTCTGAACCCTGAACCTTGAATTTTGAACCGTTCCAGCGGCCAGAAATCCAGCAGCAACATCACAAACGGCAGCGTCACGAACATCGGCTTGGATAAAAGCGCGCAGGCAAATGCCAGCAACGCCAGCATATAAAATATTTTTAATTTTGAATGTTTGATTTTGGATTGCATTGCGAATCGTTCGTAAAAAATCAATGCCAGTAACGCAAAAAACGTGCTCAAGACATCTTTGCGTTCAGAAATCCACGCGACCGATTCCACGTGGAGTGGATGCCATGCAAACAGCGCGGCGACAAAGGCGCTTGGCCAAAACGAAATTCGCAATCGCAGCAGCAGCGTTAAAAGCAAAACGGAATTCGCTGCGTGGAAAATTAAATTTACAACGTGATGCATTCCCGCATTTGTGCCGAACAATTGGCAATCGAGCATGTGCGAAATCCAAGTGAGCGGATGCCAATTGCCCGCGTAAAAAGTGGTGAACGCCCATTTGATACTGCCCCAAGTCAGGCCGCTTTGGACAACTAAGTTTTCCAAGACATAAGCGTTGTCGTCGAAGACGCTGAAGCCGTAGCGCGACACCGGCCAGTAAATCGCCAGCGTGCCGAGCACCAGCAACAATGCAACCAGGCGCGTGCGTGACATGGGTTCTTTGTATTCATTTGCGCGGCGGGAGCGAAGTTTATTTTAACGAAAATTTTACGAAAAAGTCGTTGCACAAATGTTGCGTTGCGGTTACAACTTTTGCAGCGGAATCGCTCGACGTTCTGCAGCTTGACGCATCTCGGTTCCTCACGCCAAGAAATTATGAGCGCAGTGCCATTTATTGTCGTGGGGGCGGCTTCCAATTCATCGGAGCTCCTTTACGTTTGGGACAAGGCGACACCTGAAGCCAAGGTGATTATCGTCTTCCTGATTTTTTTCTCCATCCTCGCCTGGTCGGTCATGGTTTACAAAGCCATGCAAATGCGCCGCGCGAAAAAATTGAATTATTATTTCTA
>JAJPKI010000002.1 GCA_021323835.1 Verrucomicrobiota bacterium
AAACTTCCTTCACAGATTTTATCGCTTCGTCTCCTCGGTGAGGTTTCAATTTATCATCGAGATGCATTAGAACACTACGTATGCGTGACGCCTGCTGGCTATCTTCGTTGGACAACTCCTCATCACCCTTTGGGAGACTGACGACCATCTGCTCAACTGCTTTTCGCGCTTCAAGTCCTTCCATCCAAGAAGGCAACACAAATTCTTTATTAACCGAAGGGGAGCCGCAGATCAGGCTAGCCGCAAGTTGAGCTACAAGTTTTTTTTCTTCGACATGAATACCTTCACGCGTTGTGTCATCATCAGTGTGCGGACCTTCAAGAAAAACAATTTCTTCATCTTTCGGATCCGTGAGGCTATCTCGAATTTCAATCGGACAGCCAATAGCTTTAAAGGCGGTTAAGTCGGACTCCTGTTTCCAATTCTCATATACATATTTATCATTATTGAGTAATTCCCCCATTTCTTTGAAAGATAATGGCCGATTATCTAATACAACACGGCGAAAAATTAACTGCCTTCGTTTGTTAAACTCCGCATCGATTTTTTTTCCTCTCATGCTGGTAAATGGCAACGTAGTGCCTTTGGGGGCTTCAGATTTATCTGTCGGGTGACAATGTGCTTGCGATAAAAAAATTTTATAATAATCGCTTGACAGGCTCAAGCTGAACTTTTTTTGAATGGTTAGTGCAGATTTCCTTATCAAAGCAGTGTCGTTGGCATAGTAATAACTTTTCAACTCGGAAGACATGTGGATTTGACAAATTCGGGGGTTCAAATCACGGCAAGTTATCAAAAGTCACCATTTGAGGGTGTAATTGCACTTTGTTTCAAAATTTAACAGGCAATTTTCAATAAGGTATCATATTTCACACCCGAAAAATAACAGAAAAATCGCCCATAAAATGAAAGGTAAATATGAAAACAACAATTGCCCACCTTTGTTTTTTATTATTGGCTGCCTCAGCCCAAGCACAGTGGCAGGGGACTTGGACAACAAATGCCGGCACAATAACCATCACTTCCTATACAGGCAATGCCAGCGCGGTAACTATTCCAGCCACAATCAATAACCTGCCGGTCACCAGTATCGGAAATTCGGCATTTTCACAAAAAGTTACCTTAACCAGCATTTCATTTCCAAACAGTCTTACTAGCATTCAAGACCATGCGTTCTTTTACTGCTACAACCTAACCAGTATCACAATCCCCAATAGTGTTACGACCATTGGATATGGGGCATTTCAGTGGTGTGAAGGCGTAACGAGCATAAATCTTGGCACGGGTGTAACGAGTATCGGGGATGCGGCATTTAATCAAACCGCCATAACCAGTATTGTAATTCCTAATAGCGTAACCAACATTGGATCCAGCGCATTCTGTGCTTGCGAACATCTAACGACCGTCACGATTCCCGCCACTGTCATTTACATAGGTATCCAGCCGTTCTCGGGAAATGCTCTGACGGCAATTAATGTGAATTCGGGTAATCCCAATTATAGCAGTGTTAGTGGAGTGCTATTTGACAAAGCCAAGACCACTCTCATTACATATCCACAAGGGTCAGGTGGATCAAGTTACACGATTCCCAAAGGTGTCACCACCATCGCACCTTTTTCATTTGTTGGCTCCTTTCTGACCACCATCACGTTTCCCATGACTGTGGCTAACTTAGGAGCCAATGCATTTTGGGACTGCAATAACCTGACAGGGGCTTATTTTCAAGGCAACGCTCTCAATCCTGCAAATGATACAAGTGTGTTTTCACAAGATTTTAAAGGAATAATTTATTACGATACCTACAGCACAGGGTGGGGCTCAACTTTTGATGGCCTTCCAACCGCACTTTGTGGAAGCTGTATTCCGGCTGAAGAAATTACTTGGAATAACCCTGCTCCAATCACTTATGGCACCGCGCTAAATTCTGGCCAATTAAATGCCACAGCAACCGTGTCTGGCAGCTTCGCTTATAATCCACCTGCGGGAACCGTGCTAACCGTTGGCAATCACATTATTTCAGCCACCTTCACTCCAAGCGATATATCTGATTACGTTATTTTGACTAATATAGTTAATGTGACAGTGAACAAAGGAATGCCTACAATCACCGTAGCACCAACGGCAAACATCATCAATTATGGCCAAACTCTGTCCAATTCATTGTTGAATGGCGGCTCCAGTTCGGTTACAGGTAGCTTCACCTTCACTATGCCTTCCACTGTTCCGAATGCCGGCACAGCATTGCAAAGTGTAACGTTCACGCCTACGGACACGACCAATTACAATCAGGTCACCTTCAATGTCAGTGTGACAGTGAACAAAGGAACTCCTACAATCACTGTATCACCAACGGCAAGCGTCATCACTTATGGCCAAGTCCTGTCCAATTCGGTCTTAAGCGGTGGCGTTGGTTCGGTTCCGGGCAATTTCACTTTCACCGTTTCTTCCACAATTCCGAATGCCGGCACAACTTTGCAAAACGTGACATTCACGCCTGCGGACACTAATTACAATGCGATCACCGTCAACGTTAATGTGCCGGTGAACAAAGGAATGCCTGCGGTCACGACAATACCGGCAGCAAGTGCTATCACTTATGGGCAAATCGTGTCCAATTCGGTCTTAAGCGGTGGCATTGGTTCGGTTCCGGGCAATTTCGCTTTCACCGTTCCTTCCACAATTCCAAATGTCGGCACAACTTTGCAAAACGTGACATTCACGCCTGCGGACACTAATTACAATGTGGTAACCATCAATGTCAATGTGATGGTAGTTTATGGCACACTTATAATTAATGGAGATTTTGAAACTGGTGACTTTTCTAGTTGGGCACAATTTGGGAACACAAAAGATAATTCGATAAATGCCAACGCCACAAATTATGTGCATTCTGGAACTTATGGTGCCAAAATGGGACCTAGTGGCACACCGAGTTATCTCACACAAGCAGTTCCAACCAAACTTGGCGTTGCGTATTTATTATCTTTATGGCTGAATAGCGAAGGAGCCGTTCCGAATGAATTTTCAGTGTCTTGGAACGGAATTGCCTTGTTCGATCAAAAAAACATGGGGACAACAGGGTGGACAAATCTACAATTTCAAGTGACTGCGATGACTACCAACTCGGTTCTGCAATTAGGATTTCGTAACGATCCGAGTTATTTTGGACTAGACAACATTACTCTAATACAGATTGCAAGCCCCAGTCCCAATATTTTTGGAATCAATATTGTTGGAACCAATTTGGTTATTACTGGTTTAAATGGTGTCAACGGAGGAAGTTATGTAATTTTGATGAGCACGAATTTAATCTCATGGAATCCTGTAGCAACTAACGCACTAGGGGTTGATGGTTATTTCACATTGACGGCCACTAATATAGTCAATCGTAAGATTTTCAACGGTTTTTACAAACTTCAGAAACAATAGGATTAAATAAATTGCTGATGAAACAGCGCAGACTTGCCGTTTCCGGCAAGTTTCCAATCCTTTTAAGCGAAAACTTCCGTGCGTATGCTGTTGTCATTATGAAGAAAACAAACAACACGCACGGACGCTTTTTCCGTAGATGTCACTGTCTTCTTTCGAAGATTCGGCTTTGACAGCGGGCGCATTGGTATTTTGTCTTCGGCAGCGGCGCGAGTGGCCGCACCCGCACCAGCCAATGCCACGACAATCGCCATCAAACGGAGGAGGGACATTAATTTTACCAGTTTCATGATTTTATATGTTTTGTTGTTTGTTCATAGCCATAGCCGACGCCTCGCTGACCATTCCAAGCTACGTGACAGATTGAATCAGAAGAGAATGAATTTATGATGATACTGCTGTGAAATGTTTGTCATGGTTCTGTCATTTTTACGAAGATGACAAATTTTTCATTTCTGAAATCATGGCGCATTGTTTAGCGTTTCACCTGACATTAAATCATCATGCGTCGTTTTTTTAAAAGACCAGTCGTTCTCATTTCCACTGCGGTTCTATTGGTTGTGTTTCTGATTTTGTGGTGGCTGTTGCATGGCAGTTCGAAATTGTCGTTTCGCACGGCGGTCGTCAAACGCGGCGACGTGGCCGCAACCATCAGCGCCAGCGGAACGATTGAGCCGGTGGAAGTAGTGGACATCGGCGCGCAGGTGGCGGGCATCATCAAAAGTTTCGGCACGGACACCGATGGCAAGACGATTGATTACGGTTCGACGGTCGCGGAAGGCGCGGTGCTGGCAAAAATTGACGAGTCTGTTTACACCGCAGATTTGTCGGTGGCCAAAGCGGGTGAATTGAGCGCCGACGCGAATCTGGAACAGATGAACGCGAAGTTGGATCAGGCGGCGGCGGAATGGGAACGCGCACAGGAATTGTTCACGAATAAATTATTGGCGCGGGTCGATTACGACACGGACAAGGCGAACTACGAAGTCGCCAAAGCAAATGTGTCCGTCGCCAAATCCGGCGTGGCGGAAGCGCAGGCGGCTTTGGAAAAAGCGCAACGCAATCTGGATTTCTGCATCATCAAATCGCCGGTCAGCGGCGTGGTGATTGACCGCCGCGTGAACATCGGCCAGACAGTCGTATCGAGTCTCAACGCGCCAAGTTTATTTCTCATCGCGCAGGATTTGACGAAGATGCAAATCTGGGTGGCGGTGAATGAGGCGGACATTGGACGAATCAAGGCGAGGGCGCCGGTGACGTTCACTTGCGACGCGCTGCCCGGACGCGAATTTCAAGGCATGGTCGGCAAAGTGCGTCTCAATGCGACGATGACCCAAAACGTCGTGATGTTTACCGTCGAAGTGAACATGGAAAATCGCGACAAAGTTTTATTGCCTTACCTGACTGCCAACGTTCATTTCATCACCAAAAAAGAATCAAACGTGCTGCTCGTTCCCAATGCGGCGTTGCGATGGTCGCCGTCATCGTTGGAACAGATTGCACCGGCAGCGCGTTCGCAAATTCAGACGGGGAATTCATCGAAAGCAGACAAAAAAGAAAGCGTCATCTGGTTGAGGGAAGGCGAATATGTCCGACCGGTGACAGTGACGGCCGGAACGTCGGATGGATTGAACACGGCAGTGACGGGCGACAATTTGGTGGAAGGCGCGGAGATCGTAACTGGGGAGACGACGGAAAGTTCACTGGCTGCCACAAAAAATCCATTTCTACCGCAAATCATGCGCCGCTAGTTTATGCAAGATGTCTTCCATTCGTTTCACGGGACTCTGCGGCTGGCGTTGCGCGCATTACGCCGGAACATCATGCGCTCAATATTGACGTGCCTCGGCATTATCATCGGTATCGCGGCGGTGATTGCCATGATGGAAATCGGGCGCGGCTCTTCCAATTCCATTGAACAGACCATTGCCAGTCTCGGCGCGAATGTGATTCAAATGGACCCGAATGATTCTGTCGTAGCGGGTGTCAGTTCCGGCGGCGGCGGGCGGGTGACATTAACGCCGGCAGATGCAGATGCCGTGCGCGAGGAATGCAGCGCTGTCAAATGGGTCGCGCCCAGCGTGGATTGTCGCGCGCAAATTATTTACGGCAATCGCAATTGGAATCCCGACCGCGTGCTCGGCACCACGCCGGATTTTCTGACCATCCGCAAATGGGACCTTTCGGATGGCGAACCGTTCACAGACGCAGATGTCCGTGACCTCGGCACGGTTTGCGTTGTCGGTCAAACCGTCGTCAAACAATTGTTCGGCAACGAATCGCCGTTGGGCAAAGAAATCCGCGTTAAGAATGTCGGCATGAAAATCGTCGGCGTTTTGAGCATGAAAGGCGCGAACATGATGGGACGCGACCAGGACGATATCATCATTGCTCCGTGGACGACGGTAAAATTTCGCATCACCGGTGTGCGACAATCGGTTTCGTCCGGCGGCGGCGCGGCTTCTGCCAGCGCGGTCAATTCTTTGAACCAGCTTTATCCCAATCAATCCGTGCAACTTTATCCGCAGCCGTCTGCCATTCAAGCTGCCGACCTGCCGCAGATGACGCGCTTCACCGATCTTGATGACGTTTGGATTTCTGCCGCCACGCCGGAGGATATTCCAGTCGCCATCCGTCAAATGACGGCAGTCATGCGAGAGCGGCATCGCATTCAACCCGGCGCACCGGATGATTTCCGCATCCGCGACCTGACGGAATTGTCGCAGGCGCTCGCATCGACAAGTCGCGTGATGACAAATCTATTGCTTATCGTCGCATTGATTTCACTCGTAGTCGGCGGC
>JAJPKI010000174.1 GCA_021323835.1 Verrucomicrobiota bacterium
AACCACAAAAAATTTCATCGAGCAAACGCCGTTTGTCGGCGCCTTGATTTTTGAATTGCTGCCGCTCGTCGTCATCTGGCTCGCGTTCACACTGGTTTATCAACTCGTGCCGAACACTAAAGTGAAATTTACCGCCGCGTTTGTCGGCGCGCTTGTCGGCGGCACGCTCTGGCATTTGAACAACGCCTTCGGTTTTCTTTTTGTCTCGCGCGTCATGAGCAACAGCAAGATTTACGGCAGCCTCGGCCTTGTGCCCGTGTTCATGGCCGGAACTTATCTCTCGTGGCTGATATTGTTGTTCGGTGCGCAAGTTGCCTACGCCTTCCAAAATCGCGCGTCCTATTTGCAGGAAAAACTCGTAGAAAATGTCAATCAACGCGGAAAAGAATTTATCGCGTTTCGAATCCTCACGCTCATCGGCCAAAAATTTCAACACGGCGAACCGCCCGCAACGCTCGCGCAAATTTCTGCTGAAATCGGAATTCCTTCGAAACTTGCGCAACAAATTTTACAGCCGTTACTCGCTGCGCACATTGTCACTGAAATTGTCGGGACGGAAGCGGCATTTTCGCCCGCCCGCCCGCTCGACGACATCAACGCTCATCACATTTTGCGCGCCATGCGAATGCAAGGACAGGAAACCGCCACGCGCGACGAGCCGGTTCGCGCCGAAGTTTTGGGAGAATTTGCAAAGATTGAAGAAGCCGAACGCGACGCCGCATCGCGAATCACTTTGACCGCGCTCGTCAATCGCGCACAAAAACAAATTGAAGATGCCAAACCCGCGAAGAAAAAATAATTACGTCCACAATTGCCGGTCGAGCGAGCGATATTGAATCGCCTCGGAAATGTGCCCGGCCAAAATATTTTCTGAATTTGCCAAATCGGCAATCGTCCGCGCCACTTTCAAAATCCGGTCGTAAGCTCGCGCGCTGAAATTCAAATCTGTCATCGCATTTTTCAACAATTCGCGCGTTGCGTCGTCGAGCGCACAAAATTCTTTCAATTCTTTCGGCCCAAGCCGCGCGTTGCAGGTGATTTTTGGTTTGTGCGCAAATCGTTTCTGCTGGATTTTCCGCGCCGCAATTACACGCTCGCGGATTTGCGCCGAGGTTTCGCCATTTTTCTCGCCGCTCATTTCTCGAAATTTCACCTGCGGCACTTCCACGTGCAAATCAATGCGGTCGAGCAACGGACCGGAAATGCGTCCGAGATAATTTTGAATTTCCCGTGGCGAACTTTTTGATTCGCCCGGCATTTTCCCGTCTGGTGTTGGATTCATTGCGGCGACCAGCATAAATTGCGACGGAAATGTCATCGTTCCCGCCGCGCGTGAAATCGTAACGCGGCCTTCTTCGAGCGGCTGTCGCATCGTTTCCAAAACGCTGCGCTTGAATTCTGGCAATTCGTCCAAAAATAAAACACCGTGATGCGCGAGTGAAATTTCTCCCGGCGTCGGATTGATATTTCCGCCAAGCAAACCCGCGTCACTCGCCGTGTGATGCGGCGCGCGAAACGGTCGTTGCGTAATGAGCGCTTGTCCCGGTTTCAGCAAACCAACGATGCTATGAATTTTTGTCGTCTCCAGCGCCTCGTCCAAAGTCAGCGGCGGAAGAATGGTCGCGAGCCGTTTGGCCAGCATGGATTTTCCGGTTCCCGGCGGACCGATTAAAATAATATTGTGACCACCCGCTGCCGCAATTTCCAAAGCGCGTTTCACGTTTTCCTGACCTTTGACTTCGGCAAAATCAAATTCTTCGTCGTGCTCGTGCTCGAAAATTTTCGCGATGTCCACGCGCGTCGGAGAAATTTTAATTTCGCCTTCGAGAAATTGCGCCGCCTCGCGCAAATTTTGAACCGGAATCACCTGCAACCCTTTCACAACCGCAGCTTCCGCGGCATTTTCTGCGGGGACAAGAATTCCCGTTTTACCATCGGCTTTTGCGCGAAGCGCAATCGGCAAAATTCCTTTGCTCGAACGAACGCCGCCGGTCAACGCCAATTCGCCAACGGCGACAAAATGGTCGAGTTGGTCCGTTTCAATTTGTTCGCTCGCGGCAAGCATTCCGAGCGCAATCGGCAAATCAAAACTCGGCCCTTCTTTTTTCACATCGGCGGGCGCAAGGTTGATGGTCGTTTTGCCCATCGGAAATTTGTAGCCGGAGTTGGTCATCGCCGTGGAAACGCGGTCTTTGGAGTCCTTGACCGCTGTGTCCGGCAGGCCGACCAGCGCGATGAACGTGTCGCCGTAGCCGACATTGACTTCGACTTCGATGGGATACGCTTCAATTCCGTTGACCGCAGCGGAACAAACCTTCGCGAGCATTGAAAATTTATGACCGAGCGGCGCGAAAATCGCAATTCATTTTGCGTCGAAATTTTTTACAAATGATTTTGCAGCCAAAGCAAAAATTTTTTCAGCCAATTGAAATTTATCCAGTCGTGAACGTAAGCGTATTCGAGAAAAAGAAATCCGCCAAAAATGAACGCCCATTTAGCGCACGATTCCTTCGCCTTTGGGCCGGGAATAAAAAGAATTGCGCCAAGAACATTTAAAATAATCGCAAGAACCAGCCCGCCGAACATGACGTTTTGCGTCGTTGCCGATTTGGAAATCTGCCAATTCCAAAATTGTTCATGCGTCGCCGCCGGAACGCCAATGAGAATCAAAATTAACAGCGCACAATTGACGGTGTTAATCAGAAGTCGCTGCATAATTGGCTGCGGCGCGGCCGCTAATTTATTTTTTCCGCAATTTTGTATTTGAACATGCGCTTTTTCATCCAGCGCACGGCGAGCAAATCGTAAAATGACGCGAACAGCCGGTTCCAAACGCCGTAATGTGTTTGTCCGCTCGCGCGCGGATTATGGCCAATGGGAACTTCCGTGACCGTGAAGCCTTCAATTTTGAACAGCGTGGGGAGAAAACGATGCATGCCTTTGAAAAATTTTAAATCGGCGACGCACTCGCGCTTGAACGCGCGGTAACAGCAGCCGGCGTCGGAAATATTTTCACCCGACAATTTGTTACGAACCCAATTGGCAATTTTTGAGGAAGCGATGCGGACAAAGCCGTCGCCCTGCGCGCGAGCTTCCACGCGTGTGCCGCAGGCGCAATCGAAATTTGTCAGCGCGGCCAAAAGTTTTGGCGCATCCTTCGGGTCATTTTGCAAATCGGCATCGAGCGTGACGATAAATTTGCCGCGCGCAAATTTCATTCCCGCCCATTGTGCGGCGGATTGCCCGCAATTAAACGCGAAGCGTTGCGCGCGAATTCGCAAATCACTTAACGACATTTCTTTCAACAACGCCCAGGAATCATCCGTGCTGCAATCGTCCGTAAAAACAATTTCATAATTTTCCCCGGAAGATTTCATCGCATCGTGAATCGCGGCAACAAGCGGACGCAAATTGCCCGCCTCGTTGTGACACGGAATCACGAAACTGATTTCTGGATTTTCGCCAGCCATTTATCGAAAGCCTACCGAAATTTTTCAACGATTGGAAAATAATTCCCACTGGCCGATTTGTGTAACAAGGCGAAGCGAATTTTCGCTGTTAAATTTTTGAAATTTTTCAACGGCGCCAACCGGCGCGGCAATTAAAATGTGGCGTCCGCTTTCAAATAATTTTTGCAATGCGGCATCATCCGGCAAAATAAAATCACCCGCGCGCTCGCGATTTCCTGGAAATGCGAATGGAATTTCCGTCCAGTCCATGCCACCGAAATAAGGACGATTCGCCGGTGAAATCACGTCGCCGGAATAAAATGGCAGACCTTCAGGCAGCCGTTGCAAAATCACGAGCGCATCACCGGTTTGAAAATTTTCACGAAGTGCGACGCCGAGCGGCTTAAGCGTTTGATTGCGGCGCAAATCGGTTTCGAAACGCGGCGTCACAGCGGCGATGATAAAAAATGTAAGCAGCGATAAAACCGTTGTGACGACAAACGGTTTTACCGAACGCGGAGACAATTCGTTTCCGAAAAACCGCCACGCAATTAAAATCGCCAGCGCCGGAAAAATCGGCAAGATGTAAGCAGGCAATTTCGCGTGTGAAAATGTGAACAGAGTAAAAGTGAAAATTGCCCAGACACTCAACAGCAACCAGCTATCTTTTGATTTGCCGTCCAAACCGCGCCAATGATTTTGCCGCCACAGCCAGCCGAGTAAAATTGTCCACGGCAAAAGTCCAACGGCGAGAATTCCAAAAAAATAAAAGAAAATGCCGGTGCGATTTTTAATGGTCGTGCCGAGAAAATGTCCGGCGGCCTGGCCGAAAATCATAAAATTTTCTGATTGCGGCACGCGTTGAAAAACAGTGAGGAACCACGGCGCGGCTAGAATTAAAAATAAGACGAAACCGCACAAAATGCCTATGAATAAAGGGGTTTTTAAAAGCCGTTCCCGGCGAAAAATGAACAGCGCCAAAAAGGCAACGGCTGGAATTACAATCGCAATCGGCCCTTTCGTCAAAAATCCGAGTGCAACAAAAATCCAACCTGCCAGATGAAATAAGAAAAATTCCGGCTTCCGACTTCCGATTTCCGACTTCTGAATAAGCCAGCTTCGCCAAAAAAAATACATTGCCCACGCGATAAATTGTGTCAGAAAAATGTCCGTCGTTAAAAAGCGCGCCATGACAAAGTAAAGCAGCGAACTTTGCAAAATCAGGGCGCTCCAAATGCCGACACGCCGCCCGCCGAGCGAGCAGCCCAGCAAAAAAGTTGCGATGACTCCGCTGATTCCCGCGAGCGCAACCGGCAAGCGCACGGCCCATTCATTTTGGCCGAACAGTTTCATCGAAATCGCGACGAGCCAATAAGTCATTGGAGGTTTGTCCAGATGCGGCAAATACCAAAGATGTGGCACGAGCCAATCGCCGGTCTGAATCATTTCGCGCGCGATTTCGGCGTAACGACCTTCGTCCGGCTCGTTGAGCGAACGGCTGCCGAGCAAAAAGAAAAACGTGAAGAACGTCAGCGCGAGCCAGCCGTGTTTCTGGAAAAATTCTTTCATCCGAAAATGCCGACAGAATTAAACAAGAATTAGCCGCGAAAGAACACAAAGAACGCGAAAGTTTTTTCTGTGATTTTTGCGTTCTTTTGCGGCAATTATTTTGCCGCAGCCGCAATGTCCGGACGCAAAATCACTTCGCGGCCTTTCCAGCTTTCGCGGCCTACATTTTTGAATTGGCCGAGCCGCCAACGCCACGAAATTCCATAAAACGGATTGTTTGTCGGCCAAAATGAAATCATGTCCACACCCGCTTCTTTGGCCATTTCAATCGCGCGCGCGATTGTTTTCGGCGAATCGTTCCAGTTGAACAGAAGATATTTCCATTCGAGAATCGGCATTTTCAATTTTCGTGCGTCACGATACGCGACCATCTGTTTCATTGCGTCAAACGCTTTGTCAAAATTGCCGCGCATCATATATTTCTCACACATCTCGTTGCTGATGCCGTGAACGGAAAATTGGATGTCGCTCAAATTCAGCGCGGCCTCGCGTTTAGCATCCGTGTTCAGCAAAATGCCGTTCGTCGAAACGCGGATGTAAGCGTTCGGATTTTTTTGGCGCAGCAGCGGCAATTCCTGACAAATCGTCGGCGACAAAAACGGTTCGCCGAGATTGAGATAAAAAATTCGTTCGAGCCCGAGTCGCGCCGTTAAGTCCGCCATTTGCGACAATTCTTCCAGCGGCATTGTTTTCTTCACACGGATGTTCGCCGCGCCTTCGCGCGCGCAGCCGACGCAGTCCACATTGCAAATGACCGTGTTCTCCAAAAGCATTCCGCGATGCGGCAAATGCGGCTTCGGCGGTTGCTCGCCGCGCTTCAATCGCTTGAAATCACCGCAGCGCGTGCAAGTCGTGATGGGAATTTTTCCTTTCGCCAAATCGTCACGGAATTTTTGTGCGACGGGGCCAAAATAAATTTCCTCAAACGAATTTTTTCGCAAATCGCCGATGTGACCGGAGCCGTCGTAATCCTGGCAATTGCAGGAAACGGTCAAGTCGGAATTGATGGTGAGGTTGTATTCCGATTCCCCGGCGAGCGCGTTGCAAAAATATTTCTGGCCGGTGATTTTGGCGCGCAATTCGTGCCGCCAGACAAACAAACGGCGCACGACATCGCTCACGCGCCAATTGAAGCGCGTTTTCGGATTGCGAATGGCTCGCGATGTCGAAGGGGTTGCCACGAAAATAGAATGGCCGCTCAAAGTTAATTGAGCAAGCGATACCAGTTGTCGCGCTGATGCGGTTCGTAGCCGATGTCTTTGATGAGCCGCTGCATGTCGGCGACAGTCATGCGGAAGGTCGTGCCCGCCTGCGACACCACATTTTCTTCAATCATGATGCTGCCCAAATCGTTCGCGCCAAATTTCAGCGCAATCTGCCCGATTTCCAGACCTTGCGTCACCCACGAACTTTGAACGTTCGTGAAATTATCCAAATAAATCCGGCCGAGCGCTTGCGTGCGCAGATATTCGTGTGCGCCAACGGTGGGCGCTTTCAATTTCGTGTGCTCGGCCTGAAACGTCCAGCAAATGAACGCCGTGAAATGGCCCGCATTTGGATTTTCCGTTTTGCGCGCCAAAGATTTGTCCTGCTGCGCGCGCAAGCGTTCGAGATGCTCAATGCGGTCTTCAATCGTCTCGACGTGGCCGAACATCATCGTCGCGCTCGAATACAAACCGAGCTTGTGTGCCACGTCCATAACTTCGAGCCAATCATCGCTCATCGCTTTGAGCGGCGAAATTCGCTGGCGCACGCGGTCCACGAGAATTTCTCCGCCGCCGCCGGGAATTGAACCGAGTCCAGCCGCTTTGAAATCGCCGATGATTTTTTCGAGTGGCTCGTTGAACACTTCGCGGAAATGGATGAATTCGCTCGGGCTGAAACCGTGGATGTTGAAATTCGGAAATTTATTTTTGACGTGCGCGAGCAAATCCAAATACCACTGCTTCGTCAGCTTCGGATGATGGCCGCCCTGCATGAGCATTTGCGAGCCGCCAAGCGCAATCGTCTCCTCGATTTTTTTGTCTAACTCGTCGAGCGAAATAACATAGGAATCATCGTCCTTTTCCGTGCGATAAAACGCGCAGAATTTGCAATAGACGTTGCAGACGTTCGTGTAATTGACGTTGCGGTCAACGATGTAAGAAACAATTTCGTTGCCCCGACCGTTGAAATCATTTGCTTTCGCCAATTGCTTACGGCGGTCGGCGAGCGCGCCGAGTTCTTCGAGCGGCAAATGATAGAGGCGCAGCGCTTCGGTCCGGGAAATGCGTTTGCCGTCCCAAACTTTTTGCAGAAGCTCGTCGAGTGACGCGTCGTAAATCACCGGAAAATTTTACCCGAATTTTTTGCGAAAACAAGAAGTCGAAATTCAATTTCCGCCGCCATTCCAAAAATCATCGCCGTCAATTTGTGACTTTATAATCCGCCAAACAATCAGCATGGCAATTAATCCCCAAAAAATTAAACCGACGATTGCCGCAATGATGCCGACAATCCAATAGGGCCGCGCCGCATTCCAAAATTGCCGCTGGCCTGCTTCTACCTGGCCGGAAAGCGCCAGGGCGGCAACGGCAAAAGGAATTCCAATGACGGGCAGAAGACCCAGCAATCCAAATACAAAACACCGGAGCGAAGTGTTTAACATTTTAATTTTTACAACAGCAGCGTTCATTTTGCGGATAGGGTTGTTGTATGGACTGCGTTCGTTTGCGCTGCGTTCATCCGTTGGATTTGTTTTTGTTCAATCAATTTTTCCGTTGCGTGCAAATGCACGAGCGTCCGCACGTTGGCCGCGACGAGAATCATCATGATGCCGAGCAATGCCATAAAAATCATTGTGGCCACCACGCCGTCTTTCCGGCGCCGTCCGCTGAAATGATTGAATTGAACTTTCATAATTGACGGGGCGCAACGGCTTCAAAACTGAAAATGAGCGGCACTTTGGCGCGCGCGCGATGCGGCGTCAATTCCAACTCCCAATGCCACGCGCCGATTTGATTTCGATTTTCCATTTCCATTTGCGACGTTTTGACGTGCGACAAAACCGGCATCCATGAATTCGAGCCGGCATTTTTTCGGCAAATCGAATTATCCGAAAAGCGATAATCAATTTCCGATTTGCCGCGCGGAATTTTCAGCACGAGGCCGTCGGAATCATTTTCAATTTGAATTTTTCCCGTCGCGTCGCGCACGTCCGCGCGCCACGCTTCGCCCGCGCGCAAGGCGTTGCCGATGTCGTCCGTGGTGCGCTGCAACGCCATCGAATTGTCCCAAAGCAGGTAAAACGAACTGAATCCGACGCCCAATAAAACCACAAAGACAGCCAGATAGACCATGCATTCAATCAGCATGATTCCATGACGCGATTTTGAATTGGGAAAATTCAGTTTCATTGGACATTAATTTCGCGAACAACGGAGCCGATGCCGACGGGTTTGTCGGATTTCCATTCGAGCCGCAAATGATTGCCAGATTTGGTCAGTTCAAATTTTCCCGGCGGTAAATTCGCGGCGGCTTTGGCGTGGACGGAATAATTTTGCGCGCCTTCCGAAAAATGTTTCCAATCGCCCGCCGCAAGAATTTCCATTTCACCGTCTACGATTTCCATGGCGACGGCGCGTTGATAGCCCGCGCGCTGCAATTTCGTTTCATGCACAAAGGCGAATGCCAGCGGCATGATGGCAAAAGTCAAAATTCCCAATGCCACAACCAAATCAGCCATCAAAAATCCGCGCCGTCTCGAATTAAAATTTATTCTTTTTGTTTTCACATGTTTGCAAGCGTTGCATTCAACAAGGCGACCAGAATACCGAACATTGCCATGGCGATGAGTGCGACGAGCGCGCCGTTCAAAATTACCAGCCCGCTCGTGACGGTGTGTGCGGTGGCTTCTTCCTGTTGAAACGCTTTGGCATCCAGCGCTTCATGCCAGCCGCGCAAGGCACTCAGAAATCCTCCGCGCGCATGAATGGCGTTGGTCAATCGCCAATGAAATTCTCCGCTGTCGTCAAAGACACGAACGGCCTCATCCAATTTCACGCCGCGTTGCAATTCGAGGATGACGCGTTGTGCGCGGTGGCGGCAAATTTCGTTGGCCGTCGAATCGCCCGCAAGAAAAACGGCTTCAACTTCCGCCGCACCGCCGTCAAGCAGGACGGCAAGCATGGCGGAAAAAGTGCGTTTCAATCTTTTTTGTTTCCACGGCAATCGCCAGGCAATCCAGTCAACAATTGGAAACCCATGAAATTGAAAGAAACGGGAGAGTCGCGGGCCGCCGACATAAGCAATGGTTGCCGCCAACAACATCAAATACAAAAGGATTTGAATATCAATCAGGCCAAAGGAATCTGTCAGGGCAAAGACGAAACGCGTGAGCGGCCATAGCGAGATACCCATGCCAGCCGCCACGTCCTTGAACCGGGGTATAATAAAAATGCTGATGAGGGTGACGATGCCCGCGGATGCGGGAGAAAAAAACAGCACGATTAAAAGCATATAATGAAATGCGCTGCGCACACCGGCGGGACGTTCGCGCAAAATTTCACGGCAAGCGGGCAAAACCTTTTTCAAGTCGCCTGATTTTTCTCCCGCTTGAAGTATCGCGGAAATTTGCGGCGGCAAAAAGCGCGGCGTTTCTTTTAGCGCTTCTCCCAAACGCAAACCATTTTCGACGTGGGCGGCGAGCAAATGAAATCTTACGCCGACAGTGCGGTCGCGACTTTGTGCGACGGAAAGAATCATTTCTTCAACCGGTTGCCCGCGTTTGAGCGCATCTTCCACCAAATCCAAAAACAATCGCGCGCGTTCGGTTCGCCGCATTGGCAAGCTGAAAAGAAAGTGAACCAGGCAAAGTGAACCAAAAATTCCAGTTAACCAGATGGTTAGAAGTAGAGCTATCAGTCCCAGCCGCAGTAAAGTATCTACCAGTGAACAACAAAAATCCGAATAGCTGAAATCAGAAATTCCCGCCAGCATTGGTAAAAATGTAATTGTTGCGTTCATTGCTCTTTCAATCGCCCCAAAAACCTCCGCCGCCGCTTAACGCGGTGATAAACATCGTCAAGACCCGGAAGACGGGTTGAAGTTCGGAAATGATAAGTGCCGCCACCAAAAGAATTGCGCAAGGCAACGCTGAATAAAGAAATAATTCCGTTCGATACAAGGCGCGCGCAGAATACAATTCAGCCGTTCGTTTGAATCCGCTTGTCAAATCTTCGCCGGCCTGTGCAATTGTCCAAACAAACAGCGGCGGGAAAACCATGCCCGAAGACGCGACATTAGAAACGGCGATTTCAGAAAATTTTCCATGGCCGCCCGCCAATCGTTGGCGCCATTGGGCCATTTCTTTTTGCGCGCGCGTGCCCGATTCCAATTGTTCGGCCAGTTGAAGCGCATCATTCAGAGGCACGCCATTTTTTAACAACAACCAAATCACAGATGCGACTTCGGCCAGGCTGGCTTCTTTGAATGCTGGCAATCGCCAGCGAAGCAGACGTCGCGCCGGTAGAATAATCAAAGCTGTAATCGCCAGAACCAATGCAATTCCAAAAACAATCGGCGGCGTCCATAAATTGACAGCAACAGGCGTCGTAAAAGTTCTGCCATAAAAATTCGTCAGTTCGTTGAAATTGTTCAAAATAAAATGGCCGAGGATGTAAGATAAAAAGCATGACAAAACCAAAGCCACAAACAAAACGATGACCGGATAAACCATCAATCCTTTCATTCGTGCCCACAAATTGCTGCGCCGGTGAAAATAATCCGCGAGCATAGTCAGCGCGCCGGGCAAATCGCCGCCTTTGACGCCGGCAATAATCATGCGCTTGTAAAGTTCTGGCAATTGGCGGGGCGCAATCGCGTCGGACAACGGAATTCCTTTGGCCAAATCCGTTTCGAGCGATTGTAATTCGTTGCGCAATTTTCCACGGCGCATTTCTTTGCACAACCGGCGCAACGCGCCTTCAAGCGGAATGCCGTCGCGCAACATCGTGGCGAGTTGTTGATTGAAAAAGGCAAATTCGTCGTATTTCATAAGCCAAAAATCCGTTTGAACTCTTTTTCATCCGTCACGCCGGCATTCACGAGCGCGCGCGCGGAACTTTCCAAAGTCTGGTTTGGCGCGAGCGCCGACAATTCTCGTTTGTGAATTAGCTCACGCATTTTTTCGTCCACGCGCAGCCATTCCACGAGCGGAACCCGGCCGCAATAACCGGTGCGCAAACATTTCTCGCAGCCTTCGCCATCGCAAGCGGCGCAAACTTTTCGGATGAGTCGCTGGTTCAAAACCAATTCCACCGCGCTGGCAACGGCGGAAAAATCCGAACACATCGCCAGCAATCGTTCAAAAACTCCTTTGCATGAACCCGCGTGCAAAGTCGAAATGACCAAATGGCCGGTGAGTCCGGCGCGAACGGCAAGTTGCGCCGTCGCGTCGTCGCGAATCTCGCCAATAATCAAAACTTGCGGGTCCTGTCGGAGCAAATGCCGCGCGGCTTTGGCAAAATCCAAACCGATGGCTTCATTGATTTCTGTTTGCATCGTGCCGGAAACAATTTGCTCAACCGGGTCTTCGACGGTGATGATATGTCGTCCGCCGGTTTCGGCGAGTTGCCGCAAACACGCGTAAATCGTGGTTGTCTTGCCGCTGCCGGCTGGACCAGTGAGCAACATCAAGCCAGTCGTTTGGCGAAGAAATTTTTCCAATTCGGTTCGCGCATTTTGCGGAAATTCAATTTCTTCGAGTGCTTTGACCGAAGTGGAATTGAACAGACGCAAAACAATTTTCTCGCCGGTGACAGTCGGATAAGTCGCCACGCGAACGTCATTTTGGCTTTTCAATTCGTCGCGTGAAATGCGGCCGTCCTGCGGCAGCGATTCCTGATATGTTTTGAGCCGCGCGAGAAATTTGATTCTTCCAAAAACGCGTTCGGCGATTTCATCGGACAATTCCGTCGCAGGCGTGACGACGCCGTCGAGCCGGAACGCGACTTCGGCGGATTTGCCGCGCATTTGCAAATGGATGTCGCTCGCGCCGGCGCGCTCGGCTTGATGGACGAGTTGCTCCAGAATTTTCGGCGCGGACAATTCTGATTTTTCGACAGATAATTTGACGGCTTCTGAATTCATAATTGTTCTGAAAATTTATTGCTGCTCGGCAATTAAATAATGCAAACCGTGCTCATCTGCCATGAACACGCGCAAATGTTGCGGCAATTCGGCCATTTCGCGGCGAATTGTTCGCTCATTTTTCAAAGCGAAATGAATTGGCGCGAGCGTCATGACTAAAAACAAACAGCCGAAAGCGAGTCCGCCCGCCCAAGCCAATCGCGGCCAGAAAATTTGTCGCGGTCTAAATTCTGTGCGTCGCAAATTCATGCGCACTTGCGACGGAAAATTTTCCCAATAATCCGCCGAACGTTCCGGCACGCGGACGCTTTTCAATTTCGATTTCAGTTCAAAATCGTTCATCGCAACAATTGTTTCAGTTTTCGCTTGGCGGCAAACACGCGCCAGGAAATGGTTGTTTCCGAACACTTCAAAACTTTTGCGGCTTCGGCGTGATTCAAGCCGTCGTAAATTGTCAGCACAATTGCCGCACGCTGTTTTGCCGGCAATTTCATCAGCGCGACTTGCGCGCGTTGCGCCAGTTTATTTTCGGAAATTTCGCCGTTCGATTGCGCGCGCATTTCTTCCGCGCATTTTTCATGCGCTTGAAATCGTCGCGCTTGATTTCGCCGCCAATTCAAGCACGCATGGACGGCGATGCTGTAAAGCCACGTGGAAAATTTCGCGCCGCCGTTGAATTTGCCGAGTTGTTCGAACGCGCGGATGAAAGTTTCCTGCGCCAAATCTTCGGCATCCGCCGTCGAGCCGGTCATCCGAAATGTGAGCGCATGAATCATTTGTTGATGATTGCGCACGAGCGATTCAAACGCCGTCACATCGCCATTTCGACTTCGCAAAACCAAATCGTGGTCGGCGTCGGTCATGCATCGTGCTTCTGTAGACTGTGAACCCGTTGCCGCCAAAATCCTTTGAATTATTTTTTCGCCGCTTGTGGAAATGGAATTTCCCGAGCCGTTTCCGGCAGAAGTTGGCAATGACCAGGTCGTCATGCGTAAGGGTTGTTGTCGCAATCTAACGCGCCATTTGCCGAAAACAACTGCAAAAGCTATATTCCCGCATGGAGCGGATTTTTATCGGCACGAGCGGCTGGGTCTACAAGGAATGGGCGAACGATTTTTATCGCGGGCTCAAACCGAAGGAACATTTTCCGCATTACGTCACGCAATTCCCGACCGTCGAAATTAACGCGACGTTTTATCGGCTGCCGAATTTGAAAATGGTGCATGGCTGGCGAAATAAAGCACCGAAGAATTTTATTTTTGCGGTCAAAGGCAGTCGCTACATCACGCACATCAAACGACTGAACAATTTGGAAGGCTCGGTAAATATGTTCATGCGCCGCATCGCACCGATGAAAGAAAAACTTGGGCCGCTGCTGTGGCAATTGCCGCCGAGTTTTAAAAAGGATTTGCCGCGACTTGAAAAATTTCTCAAACGGCTTCCAAAAACTTTCTCTCATGCGATTGAATTTCGTCATCCGGATTGGATTGTGGACGAAACATTTGAGCTGTTGCGGAAATACAATTGTGCGTGCGTTTGGATTAGTTCGATGCGAATGCCGATGGATTTTTCCGTGACGTCGGATTTCATTTATCTTCGGTTTCACGGTTTGGCCGGCGGCGCGCATCACGATTACACGCGCGAAGAATTGCAACCGTGGGCAAATCACATTCGCGAACAAGCGGGGGCGGGCAAAAAAGTTTTCGTCTATTTCAACAACGACTTAAATGTCCGCGCGCCAAAGAACGCGCAATTGCTGATGGAAATGTGCGGCGATTTGGTGGCGCGACCGTTCGCAAGTAAATCGCAAACGGAATTGCCGCTGGCAGCTT
>JAJPKI010000364.1 GCA_021323835.1 Verrucomicrobiota bacterium
ACCGCAAATTAAAAGTCGAAGGCTGTCCGCTTTACGAAGTTTATCAAACCGGCTGCGTCAATTTGGATACTCGATTGCGCGGGCCGGGCGGCGAACGCAGCAAGCAAAGTGTCTCGCTAAAAAACATGGAGCACGTCAAGCGCGCGATTGAAAATGTCGTTGCGCAGGAATCGCTGGAATTGGAATCCGGTTTGATTCTGCTGGCAATTGCCGTCAGCGGCGCGCCGTTCATCGGCTTGCTCGGAACCGTTTGGGGCGTGATGAGCACATTCGCGGGCGTCGCGCAACAAGGCAGCGCGACAATGGCAGCGATGGCGCCGGGCGTTTCGGCGGCCTTGATTACCACCGTCGCCGGCCTGCTCGTGGCGATTCCTTCGATGTTCGGCTACAATTATTTGGTCCACAACTTGCGGACATTTACGGTCGGGCTGGACAATTTTGCCCAGGAACTTGTTTCCAAAATGGAAATGGAATTTTTAGCGGACGAATAATTTGCATGAGACGATTTTCACAACGCAGCCATCTCGTGACGTTGAGTGACATCAACATCACGCCGTTGCTCGACCTTGCGTTCGTGCTGCTCATTATTTTCGTCATCACCACGCCGCTGCTGGAACAAAGCATCACATTGCAATTACCAAAGGGTGGCCAGCCGGAAAAACAAATTGATAAAAAAAATGTTCGCACTGTCGAAATCAGCAACACGGGCGTTTACGCGCTCGACAAACAGCGCATGAATCTGGCGCAAATGATTTCGCAATTGGCCGGAGAATTTCGCGGCAATCCGAATTTGATTGTTTACATCCGCGCGGATGAAAATGGTCCGTATAAAAACGTGGCCGCGCTGATTGACGGCTGCCAGAAAGCGGGCATCACGCGCTATTCACTGCGAACCGAACCGACACAATGAATCGTCTGCAAAAAAAATGCGTCATTGCAATCGCAGGAACCCACCTGCTGTTGCTGCTCATTTTGATTGTCGGCCCGGCATTTTTTAATCCGCAACCGAAAACGGACAACACGCAAGTGCTCGACGTGATTCCGGCAAATTTGATTGATGCAGCATTGAATAGCGGCGTTAAAAATGCAACGCCGCCTGCACCGACTCCTGTTCAACTACAACCGCCTGCGCCGCAGCCGCCGCAACAAGTCGCGCCTCCGCCGAAACCGGCGCCGGTTCCTGCGCCGTCCATTTTGGACCGGGCAAAAAATATTTTTGAATCCAAGCCGGTCAAACCGACGCCACCTGCACCGGAAACGCACAAAATTCAACCGAATTTGACGCCGACGACTCGGACGACGCCAAAGAATGTCGCCAACCCGCGCGACGCAAAGGCAATCGCCAACGCGATAAAAAATTTGAAGAGCAATTTGAAAACTGGAACAGAAATTAATTTGTCCGGCACCAGCAGCGTGGCCTATGCCAATTACGCGAGCGTCGTCAAAAGTGTTTATGATGCGGCGTGGAATTTGCCGAACACGATTGCCAAAGATGAAAACATCACCGTCAAAGTGACCATTGCGAGCGACGGCACGGTCACTTCTTCGCGCATCGTCACGCCATCGGGCGACGCGCCGGCCGATGATTCAGTGCAGAAGACTTTGGACCGCGTCCAATTTGTCGCGGCATTTCCCGAAGGCTCAACCGATAAAGAACGCACTTACACCATCGTTTTCAATCCTCAAGTCAAACAATCTGAATGAAAAATTATTTGAAAATTTGTTTAGCAATTTTATTTGCCGTTAGCGTGGCAAATTTCACCCATGCTCAAGGCGACCAGCCAATTGTTATTCAGCGCGAAGGCACAACCTTCGGGATGAAACCCATTCCCGTTTCACTTGACGGTTTCAGCGGCGATGCCGAAAGCGTTTTGAAATTTGATTTGTATGTGCAAGGTTTCAGTTTCGTTTCCGCTGCCGACGCGCAATATCAAATCAGCGGAAACAATTCGGCGAATGTCATCGGCAACGTCACGGATAAATTCGCAAAGAAAGTAATTTTGTCGCGCAGCTACACCGGCGGCAGTTTGCGCAGCGAGGCACACGCGTTCGCCAATGAAATTGTCGAAGCTATCACCGGTAAGCCGGGAATTTCTTTGCTGCGCGGTTCGACGGCAAAAATCGCATTTAAAGCGCAACCAAAAGGCAGCGGCCCCGGCGAGATTTATATTTCCGATTTCGACGGACACAATTCGCAAGTCGCCACGCCGGAAAAAACTATCGTCGCCGCGCCGTCATGGGTGCCCGGACATCTCGCACTCTGTTACAATTCCTACGCGATGGATAACAATCCCTATATTTTTTATCACGACTATGTTTCCGGCCAGCGCAAAGTCATTGCGCGCTACGGCGGCTCGAACATCAGCCCGTCGGTTTCGCCGGACGGCGGGAAGGTCGCGATGGTCTTGGACAAAGACGGCGACAGACCAAATATTTATGTCGCCAACATTGACGGCAGCAATTTGCGGCGCTTAACAACCGGCGAAGAAGATTCGTCGCCATGCTGGTCACCGGATGGCAAATGGATTTGTTTCGCGACGAAAATTTCCGAGCACCGTTGCCTTGCCAAAGTTCCCGCGAGCGGCGGCGAAGTTCAACGCATTCCGACCTCGGGCGTTTTGAATCCGACCGAACCCGACTGGTCGCCGGACGGCAAATGGATTGCGTTCACGTCGCAAATGGGCGACTTCAACATTTGCGTGATGCCCGCCGACGGTAGCGCGGCGCCGGTGACAATTACGAACGGCGAAGACCCGTCGTGGGCGCCGAACTCGCGCACGCTGATTTTTGCGCGGCGCAGCGGCTGGACTTACACATTGTCCGTGCTTGACGTTTTCACGAAACAGGCCAAGGATATTGGCCGAATTTCGGGAAGCGATTCCGAACCCGCATGGGCAAGATAAAATTTGCGGCGAAGAACTTTTAACAAAAATTTAACCTGAAGGAAAAAATTATGAAAACGAACCTCATTTACACATTTGCCATCGCGTGTGCGCTCGCTGCGGCGGGTTGCGCGCATAAACCGGGACAATTGACACATCTTCCAAGCACCGCTGCGCCGGTAGTTCAAGACACTCAGCCAAATCCATTCCCATTGCCGACGGAAGGAAATAATCCGCAGCCGACTTGGGAAGAAATTAACGGCATGAAAGCGGACCGCGCAGCGCTCGCGGCGAACACAATTCATTTTGCTTACGACAGCGCGGCGATTCGCAAAGCTGAAAGCGCGAACATTCAGGCCGTCGCGGCGGCGTTGAAGTCCGACCCGAGCACGAAATTGATGATTGAAGGCAATTGCGACGAGCGCGGCACGGAAGAATATAATCGTGCGCTTGGCGAACGGCGCGCTGGCGCAGCTCGAAATGCGCTTATTAAACTCGGCATCAGTGGCGACCGCGTCGTCACAAAATCGTTCGGCAAAGACAAACCGGTTGGCCCCGGCCACGACGAAGCTTCGCGCGCGCAAAATCGGCGCGATGAATTTGTCCTGCTGCATCCGGCCAACGGCGCCACGCCGATGGGCGGCTCGTAATTTGTCAGACAATTAAACTTCGAAGGGACGCCAATTTGGCATCCCTAATTTTTTGACGATAAGGAAGGGTCGTCACGACTTTTATAGCTTTACTATTTTTCGCAACGGGCGTAGGCTAATTCCAGCTCGAGAACATTTATGAATATCCTATTTGCATGGGGATTTCCCGGCGCGACGGAAGTTTTGATTATTGCCGGCGTGGTTTTGGTTTTGTTCGGCGCGAAGAAAATTCCCGAATTCATGAAAGGCCTCGGCACCGGTGTCAAAGAATTCAAAAAGGCGACGCGTGAAGTGACGGATGAAATTCAAAAAGCGGCGGAAGACAAACCCGCGCAGCCCAAAACCAACGGCCAGCCGCCGTCGCAAACCGTTTCGCAATCCAATCCGCCGAAAGCGTAGGCGGGAATTTCCCGCATGGCCGACCACGAGACGGAACATTCCAACGCGCCGGAAGGCGGTCCGGTAAAAACCTTTCTCGAACACCTCGAAGATTTCCGCTGGGTGATTGTCAAAAGCGCCGTCGCGCTCGCGCTGGCGATGATGGTTTGTTTGCTCGCCGGAAATCACGTCGTGGAAATTCTCAAATGGCCGCTGACCCGCGCGCATATTTCTTATCCGGGCACCAATCAAGTTGCCATCGTCAATTTTGGCACGAATCACATCGGCAATTTTCAACTCTCGCCGGAGCAACAAAAAAATTTCAATCTTGGCACGAACCGTTTTGTGTCCGTGCAAATCGAGCCGCTGACCATCGGGACGAATCAAATCCTCGGCTGGCGCGTCAATGACGACCCAAAAGCGATTGCCGAAGCACAGCGGATGCACATTGAACTGGTCAACTTACATCCAGCGGGCGGATTTTTTGTGGCCTTTCAGGTTGCATTTTATGCCGGGCTCGTGCTGGCGGCATTTCCGATTTTATATTTCATTGCGCAATTTGTTTTTCCGGCGCTGAAATTAAACGAGCGCAAATATGTTTACCGCGGGTTGATTGTCGGCGGCGGACTTTTTCTGCTCGGCATTTCGTTTTGTTATTTCGCGCTGATGCCCGTCGCGCTCGCCGCCTCACAAATGTATTCCAACTGGCTCGGCTTCGGCGCGTTGCAATGGCGCGCGGAGGATTACATCGGCTTCGTCTGCAAATTCATGCTCGGAATGGGAATTGGATTTGAATTGCCCGTCGTTATTTTGACGCTCGTGAAAATCGGCGTCTTGAGTTACCAGACTTTGGCCAAGGCGCGGCGCTACATGATAGTCATCAATTTGATTCTCGGTGCAGTGTTGACCACGCCCGAACCGATTACGCAACTCGTCATGTTCGTGCCGTTGCAATTGCTTTACGAGATTACAGTTTGGATTGCATGGTATTGGGACCGCAAAGAACGAAAACGCACTTTACAAAATTCAATTTCCGCGTAGGCTCAATTTACCAATTGAAATTCGTATGCGAAACGTAATGCCTTTTCTCGCCCTGACTGTCATCGCCGCCTTGTTCACCGCCGGATGCGCCGGCCCCGAAGAAAAATTTGGACGCGGCATGCGCAACACCTGGGAAGTCGTCCGCCTCGGCGACATGCGCCGCAGCATCGAGCAATCCGCCGTGTTTGACGGGCCGGATTACGGCTACACCACCGGATTTATGCGCGGCTTGAATCATTCCATCGTCCGCACCGGCGTCGGCGTTTATGAAGTCGTGACTGCTCCCATCCCGCCGTATCATCCGATTTTGACCCGCTATATTTCGCCCGAACCAACCGGTCCCGAAAGCTACAAGCCCGGGCGCATCTCAGCTGAATTGTTCGACACCGACACTTACATGGGCTTTAGCGGCGGCGACGTTGCCCCGTTCATTCCCGGTAGCCGCTTCCGCGTGTTCGACAACTGACCGTAATTCATTTAATTTCCAACGCGCCTGCGGAATTCCGTTGGCGCGTTTTCGTTTTTAAATGCAAAAGCTTGAAAAAAAATCGCCGTGCAAAGTCAATTTGCTGCTGAACATTCTCGGCAAGCGCGCCGACGGCTTTCACGAACTCGAAACCATTTTTCAGCCGGTGAATTTTTGCGATGAAATTTCTTTTGAGCGCGGCGGAAATGGAATTCAACTTTCTTGCAGCGATAAATCATTGCCAACCGATTCGCGCAATTTGATTTATCGCGCTGCGGAGAAATTTTTGGCCGCCGCAAATATTTCTGACGGCATCAAAATCCATTTGGACAAGAAAATCCCGATGGCCGCCGGCCTCGGCGGCGGCAGCGGCAATGCCGCAACGACCTTGCTTGCGCTCAATGAACTTTTTGACAAGCCGCTCTCAGAAGAAAAATTGCATGAACTCGCTGCGTCACTCGGCTCCGACATCAATTTCTTTTTGCAAAACAAACCTGCGCTGGCGACCGGTCGCGGAGAAAAAATTCAACCGCTTGAAAATTTTCCAGCGCTCGTTGGCAAAGCAATTTTTTTAATTCATCCCGGCTTCGGGATTTCCACTCCGTGGGCCTATCAAAATCTGGCGCGATTTCCTGAAGCGTTGAACGGCAAAAAAAACCGTGCGGAAAAATTAATTTCAAAATTAAACGGCACCGATTTGAAGGCCGCCGCAAAGGAGTTCTACAATTCGTTGGAAGCGCCGGCATTTGAAAAATTTCCGATTCTGAAAATCTATCAGGAATTTCTTTTGGCGAACGGCGCGACGGCTACGCTCATGTCCGGCAGCGGCTCGACGACTTTTGCGATTTGCGAAAATGTCTCTGCCGGAAATTCACTCGCTGAAAAATTTAAATCGCAGTTCGGTCAAAATTGCTGGACGGCGGTTGTGCCTATTTCTTGAGTTTTGCGAAAATAAAATCCGACAATTCCTTCGCTGCTGGAATTTTTACAGCGTTGGCCGCCAGCCAATAAACAATTCCTGCAATTGCGGCAGGCACAAACACTTCGCCGATTTTCAATGCGACTGTCGCGTGGCCGAATTTCGTTTGCCAAATTCGCATCCACATCCACGCAGTTACCCCGGCGACAATGGCAATCGGAATCAGCTTCAGCAAATTGGCGCGCAGCGATTCCATTTCCAGCTTTCCCAATTTTTTGCGCAAGGCAAAAAGCAGCAGCCCCATGTTGAAGCAAGACGTTATGGTATTGGCGATGCCGAGGCCGCCCTCGCGCAGCGGACTGAAAAGCAACAGCACAATGGCGATGAAAAAATTGACGGCGAGACAGAAAATGCTGATTTTCATTGGTGTTTTCGTGTCGCCTAGCGCGTAAAATGCGCGCGCTAAAATGTTCACGGTTGAAAACATCACGAGTCCCGGAGCGAGGCACGCGAGGGCATAGGCCACGCGCACGGTCGAGGCTTCAGTAAATTTTCCATGCTCAAACAGCAGCCGCACAATTGGCTCGGCGAGCGCCACGAGCAGCACGCTGGCGATGAGATTTAGAAAAATCAACGTCGAAAGTCCTTGCCGCAACGTCGAACGAAATTCGGAATAATTTTTGTCCGTCGCCAATCCGGCGAGCGTCGGCAGTAAATATGTCGCCAGTGAAACGCCGAAAATTCCCTGTGGCAATTCCATCAGCCGCACCGCGCCGTTGAACGATGAGACGATGCCCGGTCCGACAAAGAATGCGATAAGCGGCACAATTGCGACGTTGATTTGAAAGGCGGCAACGCCAATCGTTCCCGGAATCATGCGCCGCATGACCAATCGAACCGTTTCGTTGTGCCACGGCGAAACCCATTGGTAACGAAATCCATCGCGCCAAAGCGTCGGCACTTGAAATGCCGCCTGCGCAACGCCCGCCGCGAGCACGCCATACGCCAATGCGAAAACTTGTATTGGCAATCTTTGTTCTTTCGGAAGATTTATGCCAAATTTCGGCGCGAGCCAAAAAACGGATGCAATCATCACGATGTTGAGCATCGTCGCGCCCATCGCGGGAATAAAAAAATGGCCGCGCGCGTTGAGCATTCCCATCATTGTCGCCGCGAGACACACGAGCAAAAGATACGGAAACATCATGCGCAAGAGTTGCAGCATCAAAACGGTGCTCTCCCATTTGATTTCGCTTTTGGTTTTGAACTGGCCGTCGTAGTCCAGATTTGTTTTGGATTGAATATAATTTTGATAAAGCAATTGGTTTCCGGCGTCCGGATTATTGATTTGCAAAATTACCGGCTGCGGTTTGGCACTTTTTACGACGGGCAATGCCAGGCTGATGCCAAAAATTCCGAGCGCGACAATTATACTTGTGACGATGACGAGGCCGGAAATAACGGCATTTGCCGCGCGCCACATTTCACGTTCGCCGTGAATTTTTTCTTTCTCCTTGAAAATCGGAATGAACGCCGCAGTCAACGCGCCTTCGCCAAGCAATCGCCGAAACAGATTTGGAATTGCGAACGCGTATTGAAATGCGTCGTTGACCCAGCCGACGTTCATGAACGCCATGTAAGCCATCTCACGCACCATGCCGAGCACGCGGCTCAACAAAGTCGCGGCGGCCATCGCGCCGGATGATTTCAACATTTGCGACACGCGCGAAGATTAAAGTCCAAAGCCCCGAGTCCAAAGTCTAAAGTTACGGTGACGGCTTGGCCGGTTCTTTGGTGAAGGCGACGAGTGTTTTGATTTTTGCCTCGGCGGCAATATCGCGAACTTTCACGACTTTTCCCCATGGCGCATTTTCGGCAGCGTTGATGGCTAGAACAACATTCGGATTCTTCAAAACTTCCTCTTTAATTTTGCTCTGCAACTGGTCGAGTGTAATAGCAAACTTTCCGTCGCCAACGGAATAAACTCCATTTGAATTAATATTCACGACATACGGCGGGTTTTCATTCGCGCCGGCTTTTTTGGATTGTGAGGATTCGGGCAAGGCAACTTTAAGCGCGGAAGTTTGCTTGAATGTCGTCGTTACCAGCAAAAAAATCACCAGCACGATGAGCACGTCAATCAACGCGACGATGATGACGGTCGGCGTGTTGCGGCGTTTGCGGACGAAAAATTTCATGGTTATTCTTTGCCGGCGTATTGGCGACG
>JAJPKI010000189.1 GCA_021323835.1 Verrucomicrobiota bacterium
CTATTTCCGGTTTTCCATTTTTGCCCATGTTCCAAATCTCTTCCGAAAAAATAATTTAATTCTCTCAACATTCAACTGGGGTAAAACCATTGTATTTAATTTTTGCTGAAACATTTTTTACGGTGTAGCGTCTGGGAGATTATGAGGAATTTAATTTTGCTGATGGCATTGATTTCAATGATTGCGACGAACGGCTGCGTTGTTCGTGAACGTGCGGTTTATCGTCCGGGACCGCCACCTGTCAGCGAAGAAGTCATTGTTACCGAAGCACCGCCGCCACCGCCAGCCGACGAAGTCGTCGTGGCTTCGCCCGGTCCGGGATTTGTTTGGATTGGCGGAGCGTGGGTGTGGCGCGGACATTGGGTTTGGGAACGCGGACATTGGGCGCGTCCGCCGCGTCCGGGCGCGGTTTGGGTGCCGCATCACTACGAATATCGCAACGGCGTCCACGTTTTTATTCGCGGCCGCTGGAGATTTTAATGTTTCGTTTCCATCGGCTCGGCCTGATGGCGATTTTTGAGTGCGGATTGTTCCTGCATTTCGGGAACGGTTTGCTGCGGCTGAATTTTTTTTCCTTCAGGATTCAGACGGCTGCCTTGATGCAGCGCCTTCACCAAAACTTCCGCCGTGTGCAACGCGCGATGGCCGTCGAGCTGCTCGATTTGTTCGCGGCAACTGAAACCGTCGGCGATGATTAATTTTTTTCCTTTTACGTCACGAACTGTTGGCAACAGCATCCGCTCCGCGCATTTCACGGAAACTTCATAATGCTCGCCCGGCTCAAAGCCAAACGAACCGGCCATGCCACAACAGCCGGAATCGAGCATTTGAAAATCCAAGCCGATTTGTTGGAACAATTTTTCTTCTGCGTCCATTTTCATCACCGCTTTTTGATGGCAATGCCCGTGGACGACGGCTTCGACGTTTAATTTCGGAAAATCAAAAAACGCCCGCTTCGTCAAAAACTCGCTCAACGTCATCGTATTTTGGCAAAGCCGGCGCGCATCTTCGTCAAATGGAAACAATCGTTTCAATTCATCACGAAAAACCGCCGTGCAACTAGGCTCAAGCCCGACAACGGGAACGTCATCGCGAATTTCTTTGCGTAGCGTCACCAAAATATCGCCGAGCAATTTTTTGGCGTAGTCGAGCATTCCAAAATCGTAAAGCGGACGACCGCAGCACAATTTCTTCTCCGGCACAATCACGCGATAGCCGGCCGCTTCGAGCACTTCGGTCGCTGCTTTTAAGATGTCCGGATGAAAATAATTGTTAAACGTGTCCACCCACAAAATGACCGGCGGTTTACCGAAGTTTGCTTTTGGCCTTTTGAACCACCAATCACGGAATGTTTCTGTCGCAAACTGCGGCAATTTTCTTTTCTGCGAAATCCCAGCCAGCCATTTGGCAACCGGCGCAGTCAGCGGCGCGTTGCCGAGAAAATTAACCAGCCGCGGTGCCATTGAGGCAAATCGCGACCAGACGTGAATCAGTCCCATCGAATACGCACGTCGCGGACGCAATCGGTTTTTGTAGTGATGCGATAAAAATTCCGCTTTGTAAGTCGCCATGTCCACGTGCATCGGGCAATCGGATTGGCAACCTTTGCACGAAAGACAAAGCTCGAGCGCGTCGTGAACTTCTTTGCTTCGCCAGCCGTCCTGCAACACTTCGCCTTGTAACATTTCAAACAACAGTCGTGCGCGTCCGCGCGTCGAATGTTTTTCTTCGCGCGTGACCATGTAGCTCGGACACATCGTGCCGCTTTCGCCGCGACGGCATTTGCCCACGCCCACGCAACGCAACATGCTTTCGGAAAAATTTCCGCGGTCTTCCGCGTAAAAAAATTTCGTTTCCGGCTGCCACGGATTGTAATTCGCGCCAAGCCGCAAATTTTCGTCGTTGTGAAATGCGTTCACAACTTTGCCCGGATTCATTTTATTTTGCGGGTCCCAAATTTTTTTGAATTCGCGAAATGCGCCGACCAATTCTTCGCCGAACATAATTGGCAACAAATCCGCTTTCGATTGTCCGTCGCCATGCTCGCCGGAAATTGAACCGCCCAGTGCCGTGACCAGTGCCGCAGCCTCGCGGACAAATTGCTGATATTTTTCGATTCCTGTTTTGTCTTTCAGCCCGAAATCAATCCGCGTGTGAATGCAGCCATCGCCGAAATGTCCGTAAAGCGAGCACGCGTAACCAAATTTGTTAAACAATTTCCGCAGCGCGCGCAGATAAATTCCGACCTGATGCGGCGGCACGGCGCTGTCTTCCCAACCTTCCCACGTCACCGGGTCGCCTGGCACACGCGCCGTCGCGCCGAGGCCGGCTTCGCGGATTTCCCAAATTTTTTCTTCCTCATGCGGGTCGTCGTAAAGTTTCATCGTCGGGCTGCGCCGCCAAAACTTTTTTAATTTAGCCATCACCGCACGCGCTTTTTCTTCAGCTTCCGCGCGCGATTCGCCGCCGAATTCCGCGATGAGCCAGCCGTTTCCTTCCGGTAACAATTTCAAATCCTGCGCGTGCATATGCAATTTCTTCATATTGCGCGGCAATGTGTCGTCCACGCCTTCAAGCCCGAGTGGTTCGTATTCGAGAACTTCCGCCACATGGTCGCCTGCTTCGTAAATGGACGGATAACCGAGCGCGAGAACAACGCGAAACGGCGGTGAATAAACGAGTCGCGCTTTGGCTTCCAAAACCGTGACGCACGTGCCTTCCGTGCCGACGAGCGCGCCGGCGACGTTGAAATTTTTCTCCGGCAGCAATTGGTCAAGGTTGTAACCGGAAACGCGACGCGGAATATTCGGATATTTTTTGCGAATCAAATCAGCGTATTTGTCGCGCAAATTTTTCAGTGCCGAATAAATTTCGCCGCGACGTCCGCCGGTCGAAGTAATTTTTTGCAATTCCGCCTCGCTCGTTTTGCCGACGGTCATTTCCAAACCGTCGTAAGTCAGCACTTTCATTTCTTCGATGTTGTCCACGGTTTTGCCGCTCATCACCGAATGCACGCCGCAGGAATTGTTACCAATCATGCCGCCGAGCGTGCAATACGCGTGCGTCGAAGGGTCAGGACCGAACGTGAGGTGAAATTTTTCCGCTGCCGCGCGTAAATCATCCAGCGCAATCCCCGGCTGAACGCGTGCGAACTTTCCGGTTGGATTCAATTCCAAAATTTTGTGCAGATATTTCGAAAAATCCAAAACGACGGCGA
>JAJPKI010000005.1 GCA_021323835.1 Verrucomicrobiota bacterium
ATATTCCCCGCGTCCGTGACCGATTGACTGATGCGGAAACATTTTCCCGATGCGCGCATAAGACAGGAAATCGTCACTGATAATTTGAGAGCCAGATTTGGCCGTTGCACAAACTTTGGCTTCCACTGCTTTCATCGTAACTCGGTCAACGACGCTGGCGCGCACTTCTCCGCCGCGTTGAATCATTCCAACGATTGGGGTTTTGGTTTTCGGGCTGCGTCCCTGTGTGCCCTGAACACGATTGCGAACATGTTTGTTTTTTTCCAAGCCACCGACGTAAGTTTCATCCACTTCAATCGTGCCGGAAAGTTGGTGCGCGCCCTGCTGTTTCGCGGCGCGAATCCGATGCGCCATAAACCACGCTGCCTTTTGCGTGACGCCCAACTGCTTGGCCAACTGGTATGAAGAAATCCCCTTGCCGCTGGTCGCCAGCAGATAAAGCGCGATATACCATTTGCGTAATGGCAATTTGCTATCGCCAAAAATTGTTCCGTTCTTGATTGTGAAATCCTTTTTGCACTTGGCGCAGCGATACCGCTTGCTGTCATTGAACTTGTAAATCTCCTTGTGACCGCAATGCACGCAGTATTCTCCGTCGCGGAAACGCACGGAAGCAAAGTGCTGCCGGCATGTCTCCTCGTCACAGAAATGGTCTGTAAAATCCGTCAAAGTTTTGAAATCAAGCATGTTTTTCATTCCACACTAATTAAACCCTGAATCTCACTATAAGGCAAGCTAATAATGCCATTATTTTGACCATTGTTTTCAGTAGTTTTTGGTTGAAATGGGATTTTTTCGGTGTTCTATTGGCTGCGCAAAACAATTTGCGTAGTCGGTTTGGGAAAGCAGAAAACCTGAGAGATTTTCGCCAGTATCCCCAAAACAAGACCGACCGAATGCGTGCCTCCATTGGCGCGGCTCGGCGTGTTCTTGTTTGGGCTTCCTCTCAGGTGCCCCTGCTTAAGCGCGTCGAGTTCGCGCCATTCCTTTTCCTTCCGCGCTCGAAAGAACGCTATGAAAAATAATGACATTTCAACAACACTTGCAGGAGTGGCCGGAGAATACTTTGTCGCCGCTGAATTATCACGACGCGGGTTCATTGCTTCCATTTCGCTAAGAAATACGCGCGGGGTTGATATTCTGGCAACCAATGAAAAAACTTCTCGCTCTGTAACAATCCAATGTAAAACGACACGTGACCCAAAAGCAAAGTCGTGGATTGTCAGCGAGAAATGTGAAAGCTGTTTTCATAAGAATCATTTTTATGTTTTTGTAACGCTCCAAGGCATCTTTGAACTGCCTAAATTTTACGTCGTTCCAAGCAAAGACGTTGCCAAGGTTTCGCTGGCTGGCCACAAGGAATGGATTAGCCATCGCAAGCGAGACGGCACAAAACGAAAAACCAATTCCATGCGTATTTTTCAGGACATCGAGGGGGAATATTTGGAAAAATGGCAATTGATTGAAAAGGCTCTGTCTTGACAATGCCTAATCAGAACCATCAGATTGTTTGGGTGAACGCGCACTTTTTGGTCGTTGTCGAAAAATCCGAGAAACACACTGAAGACTGGAAAGACTTTTTAGCAAACCAGGGAAACATTTCGGTTTTACCCGAAACAATGCTCCAAAACCGAGATAAGCCAAGCCAAAGGCTTGCCGAAAACATTTGGCTGATTGAATTAAAAACTGACCTGCCGTTTCTGGCTGAACTTTCAAAGCGGATGAAGGGGAAGCATCGCGTAAAACTTTTGCCGTTTGATTGCAAGCCGGATTGGATTTTTCTTGATGATACCAATCCCCTCGTTTCCTAATCCAATTCACTTAAAATCCTTGATTCTCACTGTTTTTCAGGCAGGGTTGTTAAAGAAGTTGGTCCCTTTCAGAATTGTCTGTTTTGGAATGGCCAATTGATTCTGAGCCGTGATGGTAGCGGACAAATGTGGCAGATTGAGGACACGGCTTTCGATGGAACAGCAATCACAATTGATGACGATGGATTGAGTGGTGATCCGGGTTCTACAATATTTGATTACAATGCATACCTGACTAACGCACCAACGTTGCCTCTGGGAACACACGATAAAACCAATCTTCTTACTTTTAACTGGCAAAGCAGTTGGTTTGGCAATTTTTATCAATCCACAAACAGCCCGCTCATAAATGCGGGCAGCACAACGGCAGATCAGGTTTACAATATAGGATTTGCACAGATTGGTTTATATCACTACACGACTCAGACCAACCAAGTGAAAGAAACCAATTCCGTCGTTGACATCGGTTATCATTACATTGCAACCGATGCTAATGGAAACCCAATTGACACCAACGGCAACGGAATACCCGATTACATCGAAGACGCCAATGGTAATGGGATTTACGATTCAGGCGATTTGGGTGATTGGCAAAGCTTTTTCAATATTAAAATTTTAATAACACAGCCTCGCCAAGGCGGCACAGTGCCTTAAATCAATTCCTGAAAAGCTATGCAAATTCGCCCTTACTTTTCTGATAAAACAAAGATTGGTTTTACCCAAAGTTTTCGCATTGTGGGGACGGTATTGGCTATATTGCTTGGTTCTATCATCAAAAGCCATTCAGCAGAAATAGCATCAACGAATTCTACGCAGCAAATTTTGCAGATGCAGACGTTTCGCGAAGGTTTGGTTTGGATTGGCAATAAGGAACCAACCGAAGCTGAAAATAAAGAGTTACTGGAAGTCTTGACCCATTTAAATGAAGAATGGTGGACAGCAGGCGTTGAACAGTTTCTTCAAGATTATCCGCACTCGCCGTGGGCCGCGTCGCTGCGCCATGATTACGCCTCATTTTGTCGTCGCACCGGAAGGACAACGACCGCGTTGGATCAATGGCAGGCTGCATGGGAAGTGGTGAAAGATGATAATAGTGCACAAGGCCAAAAGTTGGCCGGAACCATATTAGCTAATTGGATGGATTTACTTTCCAGCTTGGGACGATTGGAAAAGCTGAAAGAATTGGTCGCGGTTGGCGACCAAAGAAATTTCATCAATCCAGCGGATAGAGATAAATTTGAAGGGGCAAAAAACTCATATTTCCTGATGCAGATGCATCCCGAAATAGCTTACCGCTGCGGCACATTTGCTCTTAAAGCTATTGGTGAAAAATTACATTCCACTAACATTTTAGAAAGTCTTGTTGAGATTCCTTCGCCGACCAACGGATTCAGCATGGCAGCATTGGTGGACATTGCCAAACAATACGGGTTAAACATGGTGCCCGTGCGCCGGTCGCAAGGACAGGATTTGATTGTGCCGTCTGTGGTTCACTGGCGGCAAAATCATTATGCGGCAATTCTTGAACGGGAAGGCGACAATTATCTAGTCAACGATCCTACTTTCGGAAGTGAAAAATGGATGCCTGCCGATATTATCAATCAAGAAGCTAGCGGCGAATTTCTGATTCCGACCACTTCACTGGCCAATGGCTGGAAGCGACTTGCGCTCAAGGAAACGAAAAATATCCATGGCATGGGATTGCCAGACAATATCAAAGATGGAAATGATAAGGGAAAACACCCAATTTGTCCGGGAATGCCGACATGGTTTGTGACTGAACCTTATATCAATCTTTGGCTTGCCGACGAACCGATTTCATATTTGACCTCCCGTGGCGAGCCATTCACTTTTCGCATTACCTACAAACAACGAGATACCGTTTCTTCAGTTTCTCCAGAAATTGCGGCAGGCGGAATAGAAAATTCCTGGTATTCATTCATTTATTTAATCAATGTTTCCCCGTGTCCTTCCGGTCCTCCTCCTATTATCTGTAACATGAATTTTTATAAAGCGAATGCCACCTTATTTTTACCTAATGGAGGAGAGGTGTTTTATCCCTTTTCAAATTTCAATAGCGACCCTCCTGTTTATGACGCCGAAACAAGAACGACGCTGCAACCACAAGCTCCAACCGTCGCTTTGGCAGCGGGTTTTGACAACGGAAGAAATGGTCTTCAGATCGTTCATGCTGACGGGTCCCGGGACATCTATGGTTATGGATTCCTTGATGCAGTAGTTGCCGGTGATTATCGCGAGGCCAGATTCTACCTAACCCGTCACATTGACCTTCATGGTGATACGACATGGTTTAACTATGGCGCCACCAACAATATTATTGTTTTAAAGTCAGTGGTGGATTGCGACGGTTTGACCAATACTCTGAAATATAATAGCAGCGGCACGCAACTTATCGAAGTTGACAACCCTTACGGTGCAAAAGCGCAGTTTAAATACGATGCCAGCGGCAATCTGACCAATATCATTGACGCGCAAGGTCTGACTTCTGGCATTTCTTACGATGCGAACAATTACCCAAAGACACTGACCACGCCTTATGGAACAACACAATTTTCTGTCTTTATCAATGCCACGGTAGCCAATACAAATAACGGACAAGGTAATTTCGGTGGTCATAATCTCATTGACCGCTCAGTGCAGGTGACCGATCCCGTCGGTGCAAATTATCTTTATTTGTATCGCTACGATTCGTCTTCCTTCATGTCCTCAAGTTTTTCTTCCAGTGATGTGCCGACCAGCACTCCGGTTGGCACTTTGGACAGCGGAACTAACACCACGGCAAACCTTGCTGCCATTTGTTATCGCAATAGTTTTTATTGGGGGCCGCGTCAATTTGCGGGGCTTTCAACTACTAACACGAGTAGTTTTACCGCCAATGATTATCTTTGTGGTCGAATGAAACATTGGCTGGAAGACCAGAATCAACTTTATCTAAGTGGCTATCTTTCCGTAGAACGCGACTCCTCGCCGGATGGTTCAACAGAAGGCCTAAAAACTTTTTATGATTATATCGGTAAACTTGCCGGTTACAATTTTTGTGCCGGAAGTTATCCGCTGCCATCAGTAACGGCTTGGCGAATGCCCAATGGCGAAACACATTACCAATATCAAAAATTCGATTACTTTGGAAATGTGACTAATTCGGTTTCAACCTACACATTGTCTGGCGGTTCGGTTGGCACTCGCACGAATCAATTCATCTATGCCGACAACAATTATACGAATTATTTTAGTGACCAGCCAAACGGTGGACATGTCGTCGCGACTTACGTTTTTACTGTTCCTAATTTACTGACGAAAATTATTGCGCCGGACGGCAGTGTAATTTGGTCTTGTGGCGGATTTGATGTGGTGGCTTATTCTAATAATTTCCAGACCGTTTCTTCAACCACCAACAGCGCAATTTTTTATTCCAAGCGTGTATTGCCAGATAACGTGACTAATGCTGTGGGCGATGTATCGTCATTCAGTTACGGCAGTCCAATGCCAGTGAAAGATTATTATTACAATACGAATTATTTCGCTACTGGGTTTAGTGGCTATAATAAAATTACCAGTATCACGTCCTTTGCCGGACTGACCATCACAAATTTTTATAATGCCAACGGCTTTTTAACGCAAACGATTGATTTGCAAATCGGACGGACTAATTCATTCGGCTACACTGGTAACGGTTTGATTGGCGCTTTTACGAACGAACTTGGTCTGAATGTCAGCGCCACTTGGGATAATCTCTTACGGCTTACCAGCGCCCATTTCCCCGATGGCACTTATGTCTCGAATCGTTTTGACCAGCTTGATTTGGGCGGTGTCCGCGACCGTCTTGGTAATTGGACGACTTACGGCCACGATGGAGCGCGTCATTTGACATCCATCACCAATGCCAACAACGCCGTCACATTGTTAAGTTGGTGTGGTTGCGGTTCGCTGACCGACATCCTTGATCCGTTGAACAATGACACCAGCCTTTATTACGACAATCAGGGAAATTTGACCAACGTAAACTTTCCCGACGGCAGCAAATTGTTTTATCAATACGATTTGGCGGCGCGACGCACCAGCGTGGCGGACGGTGCAAGCCGCACCTGGCTCTTTGGCTACAACAATCAGGGATTGGTTACTGTGATCAGCAATACTTACGGAAAGGTTCAGGGAACCTTTTATGATATTCGCGACCGGCAGGTGTCAGTCACGAACGAGGATGGCATTGTCGTGACCAATTCATTCGACCCGCTGGACAGGATTTTGACACGGACATGGCCGAACAGCGCAACAGAAGGTTTTAGTTATTCGGCGCAAGGAATCGCTTTTTACACGAATCAATTGAACCAAGTGACAAAATTTGGCTATGACGCAGCCATGCGAAAGATAGCCGAAACGAATGCTAACAACGAAGTCTCGCTGTTCACTTACGATGCCGCCAGTGATTTGCTGACGCTCACCGACGGCAAAAACCAAACCACGACGTGGACTTACGATTTGTTCGGCAATGTGAGCAACAAGGTGGATGCTGCCAATAATCTTTTGTTCGTCTATAAATACGATTCCGATGGCAGGTTGACAAACCGTTTGAGTGCAGCCAAAGGCGCGACGACTTACACATACGATGCCGTCGGCAATTTAACGAACATCGTTTATCCCGTCAGCCCGGCAATTGTTTTGACCTACGATCCATTAAACCGGCTGACAAATATGGTGGATGCCGTGGGCACAACGGCCTTCACATACAGCCAAGTGGGACAGTTATTGAGCGAGGACGGCCCTTGGGCCAACGACACCGTCAGCTACACTTACTCGCAAGAATTGCGCGCAACATTGGGTTTGAGCCAGCCGAGCGGTTCATGGTCTCAAACATACAGTTATGACAATGCCCGCCGCTTGACCGGCCTCACTTCGCCCGCTGGAACTTTTGGTTATAGCTATTTTGCTCCAGCATCAGTGTTGCCGGTTTCCGTGACGTTGCCCAACAGTGCCTACATCACCAACACTTACGACACGCTCGCCCGCTTGACAGGCACATATTTGAAAAACAGCGGCAATACGGTTTTGGATTCGCAAACTTACGCTTACGACACGGGCAATGAGCGCACACAGCAGGTGTTCATGGCGGGCAATTTCATCAATTATGGTTACGACCAAATCGGACAGTTGAAAGCAGCCGTAGGCAAGGAATCGGGCGGGACGACCAGTCGCTTGCAGGAGCAATTGGGCTACGGCTATGACACCGCCGACAATTTGAACCTACGCACAAACAATGCATTGGTGCAGACGTTCAATGTGAACAATCTGAATGAACTGACGACCATCACTAATAAAGGCACACTCACAGTGGCGGGCACGACAACCGTTCCGGCGACGAGCGTGACGGTGAACGGCTCAACGGCCAATCATTATGCGGACGCGACGTTTGCGCTGGGTGGATTTACCGTGACCAATGGCATCAATGGTTACACAGCCATCGGCACGGATGTGGCGGGCAACAAAGGCACAAATAGCATCACGGTCAATCTGCCGGCGACAAATACTTATGCCTATGACTTGAACGGAAATCTTTTGACCAACGGCAATGAAGTTCTAGTTTGGAATGACGAGAATGAGTTGGTGACGAATTTTGTGGCCGGTTCATGGAAGAGCGAGTTTGTGTATGACGGATTGCTGCGGCGGCGAATTGAGCGCGATTACAGTTGGAACGGCAGCGCATGGACGCAGACCAATGAAATCCGGTTCATTTATGACGGCGACGTAGTGATTCAACACCGTGACACCAACAATTTGCCGACACTGACATTGACACGCGGCTTGGATTTGAGCGGAGAACTGCAGGATGCCGGAGGGATAGGCGGCTTATTGGCGATGACGGAAAGTTCGGGAACCAGCAGCTATTATCATGCGGATGGAGCGGGCAATGTGATGATGTTGATTAATACAAATCAACTCATGGTTGCAAAAGCGGAATATGAACCTTACGGAAATTTCCTATCCTTAAGCGGGCCGAAGGCATCGATCAATCCATATTGGTATTCGAGCAAGCCGATACATTGGCAATCGGGCAAATACGATTTCCTGTATCGCTGGTATGTGCCGGATTTAGACCGATTTGCCAATCGCGACCCCATTCAAGAAATGGGTGGAATTAATCTTTACAATTTTGTTGGCAACAGTCCGATGAATTATGGCGATCCGTTGGGATTATACGGTTTTAGTGACTATAAGCGGGATTTTGGCGATGGTTGGAACATGGTGAAAAGCGGGGTTGGCAAAGGATTGACCAGCGCGGAGGAATTTTTCACAGGAAAACCGGGTGATTATCAAGCCGACCCGAATTCAATTCAATACTTAAGCAATCAAGCGGGCGTTGGCGTGACACCGTTGACAGATAAAGATGGAAACTGCGTGGATGCGACCAAGTTGGTGTTCACAGGTGTGTTTTTGTCGCCAATAGTTGCGCTGATCCCGGGCGGTGAAGAAGCAGAGTTGATTAACGCAGGCAGAACTGCGAAAGCGGCAAAAGATGTGGAGGAAGTGGAGAAAATTGGGAATGATGTTAAGCTATTAAACACGGCTCGGAACAATTTATTAAACGCGGCACAGAATCCGCGGTTGAAGAATGCAATTGATAACTTGTATCGTCCTGGCGCAAAATTAGGCAATGGAAGCTCTATGGATGCGCTTCGTATTGAAGGAACTCATTTACAAAAGTTATTTGATCGACAGACGCAATTGTTAAATATTCTCCGAGAGGAAAATTTAAATGCAAGAGATACACAGATTACTAAAGACCTTCTTAATGATATTCAAAACGCAATTACTGAACATTATAGTAAATGAATAACTTCATTCATCGTCCCAACCAAATAGAGCATGTGCCGACTATTTTAGCTTCTAAAGTTGCGGGCTTTATTGAATCGCCCGAATATCATGAAATGCGAAATTATGAATTAAATATACCCGGGGTTGTGTGTTCTCATTTTGCTAAATACCTTCAGAGACTTCATCAGGAACAAGCGCACCTTGTTAAAACTGAAACATTGGAAAAGGCAATTAGTTCTGCGCATGAAATATTGAATCTTTTGGCGCGTTCTGCTGAAACCCACGCCTTGGTTACGGACGAAATATTTGAAGCTTTCGACTGTTCACCTGACATATTGGAAAAAATTAAGAGTCATTTAAAGCCGGAGGCATTTGCGCTTTATGAACGTTGGCAAAATTCCAAAAATGCATAGATAGTCAACTTAGGCAAGCTGGGAGCGGGTCGAATGGAAGTTTTCTATTGATAGGTGCGCTAATGAATGTGTTGCGTATGAAAATCGAGAAAAAATCAAAATGGCAGCGTGGGCAATCGAAGACAAGCTTCGTAAAATTTTTGGCCCGCGATTTTAATTAACGCGAATCGGGATTTTTCGATTCCAATTGCAACAACTTCGTTTCCAATTCCCCCATTTTTCTGCTCGCGGCCAACAGTTGGTCGAAGAACCCATTTCGCTCCTTTTGCAACTGCTCAATAAAATGATCCTTTGCTCGATTGGTGATTTCCAAATCTCGAATTTTGATTTCCAATTCTTTCGTATCGCTCGAATCATCCCGAACCGTGCGGAACGCTTCCGCATCCTTCGGAACGTTTCCGACGGCTTCG
>JAJPKI010000014.1 GCA_021323835.1 Verrucomicrobiota bacterium
ATTATTTTATCACGGTTTTTAAAAAAATTACCGATTCCATTGCAAGGTTCGCGATTGTGCTCTCTTACAGTATGCACAAACTCGCGTAGAATTTTTGAAGAGCTTGGGCCTTCTGAAGTTTGGATAAAATCTATCATCATCGGCGGGCAACAGATGTTTCGGAGTCCCACTATCGCCGGGGCAATGGCCGAGCTTTTTTTGCGCTCCGTCTCAATTTTACAATTTGGCATTTGTATATTAGGGTCTACCAGAATTGATCTCGACAGATTTGCAGTCTGTAGTGATTCGCAAGAAGAAAGCGGCATTAAAAACCTTCTCATGGATCGCAGCTCCCTCCGAATTGTCTGCGTAGATAATTTTAAATTTCAATCGGGACCGGGACGAGAAGGTTATCGATTTGCTTCAATAGACCCGGAGCATATTGACTTGATTCTTACAAATAGTCCATTGCGAGATCAAAATAATGCGAAGGAAATATATGAATCATTTACGGAAAAAATCCATGCAATAATATCGCGCGGCGTCCCCGTGCTTGTAGCAACTTCACCACAAACGTTTAGTTATCCAAAAGAATGAACTCTTTTATCTACTGACCATAAAAATCCAATTTAGCGCGCTCACTTGGTTTTATTTGGAAAACCATTGAAAATACCATGCAAGGTGGAGAGAAGCGTTTGAAGATTTTGATTTTTTGGACAAAAACTAAATCGAGTATTCCTACAAGGGCGGTGTCGGCTAAAAGATTTGTCGTATGACAAGCTGTATCATTTATTGGTCATGTAAAGCCAACATCCGCCGCAAAATTGTAATCCGCGCAAAAAATATAGTTCCCATTTCCGGCAAATACTTAATCGTCACTAACAGTTTACCGAGAATGAATTTCAATTTCCATTCGTGCTTAAGCGCACGCGATAAAAGCGAGCGGAAGAATACATATTGCTGTCAGCAAAACTCGTCATGGATTCCCCGGATCCACTGACGAAAATTACCGGGCTGATGTCGGAAAAGGTATTTATCAAATTGGTTGCCGCCTGAATTGCGTAGTAATGTCCGCCGACCGTTGCCCAATTGATTTGATAATTGTTTGTGCCCGGCGTCACTGAAAGCAAATGGAAATATGACGCACTGTTCGTTGGATTCGTTCCGGCGAGAAACTCGGCGTAATTCGCTACGCCATCGCCGTCAACGTCGTTCGTCGCCAACGAATGGTCGGAAGATTGTCCGGTCGTGTGATTGAAATATTGCAGCATCCACCAATTCGGAATTCCGTCACCGTCGCTGTCTGTCGCCGCGACACTCACGTGGTCGAAAACGCTTAGATTCGATTTCGTTGTATCGTGCGAGCAGACCGCCATGCCCGCCAGCACATTATTTGCCATTGTAAAATTGATGTTGCTGACGATTGTCCAACTGATTCCGTCCGGCGAACGATAGCCGGTGAAATTATTCCCGGAACGAATCAATTTCACCCAATACGGCGCGACGATGCCGCTCGCGCGCGCGAGGTCAACGGCGGCGGCGTTGTTGGTAGAACGATATTGCATGCTCACGCCGTTGCTCGTGGTGACGTAAAGCCCGACGAACAACGCGCCCGCAGTCGTGCTTTCGCGGAACATCACGCCGGATTTCGACCAAGCGTTCGAGCTGTTAAGGCTCGCGACACGTGCGACGTTCGTTTCGTCGCCGATGGCCGATTGATATGCAAAATTAAATTGGTCCGCCGTGCTCCAAATGTCGTTGCCGCAGCCGCTATTCGTAAAAACGCTATTCGCATAAAGAGATTCGCCGATGATTGGCGGACTATTGATATCCACATCGTTCCACGGGAATGGCAACGGCGGCGGTGCACCGCTCACCGTTAGATTCATCGTCGCGATATTTGTAACGCCACCGCCAATGCCAATAACTTTAAATTCATAATTGCCCGAAGAAACCGTGTTCGAAATCGTCACCGTCACTGTCGAAAAGCCCGTGCCCGTCACGGTCGGCGAACTGAAACCGACGCTCGCACCGCTCGGCAAACCACTGACGCCAAACGTCGTCGTGCCGGAATAATTTCCAAACGTGTCGAGCTCAACCATGTTGCTGAACGTATTTCCGGCCGTGACGGCGATGTTGTTCGTCGTGACGGTCAGCCAAAAATTATTTGGCGTAACGGCAAACGCATCGAGCATCATGTAAGTGCCGCCGTTTTTGACGAGTTTAATTGTGTGCGTGCTGGTGGAGAGATTCGTGGCGGTGAACAGCCGCGCTTGCGCAACGCGCGTTGCGCTGTAGCAATTCACGGTCTGCTGAAAATTACCGTCGAGGTAAACATCAACATTACTCATGTCATAATTCATTTCGCCAATCCATGAAATTGCCGAAGCCGAAAATGTGTATTGCAAATAACTGCCATCAGTTGTCGTGTAATGAATATCGCCGTGATAATCGCCATAACCGCGCGCAGGTGACAATGTCCAGTCGGCAGGAACGTGGTCGAAATTGGGAATGGTATCATTGACGAGAAATTCCGGCGATTTGAGCGAAGTAAAATTCGGTTCAAGACCGGCTTGTAAAATAATTTGCTGCGCGGCCGCCGGCCAGAATTGGCCCTTTACCGAGATGGAGTTGGTCACGACATCATTTGTGCCTTTGGAATTGAAGGAGCTGTTGTTGATAAAATTATTCGTCCCGATGTTATCGTGATTGTTGAGCGTGCCGCTGCTGGAATTGAAATGGATATAATTTTGCGCGACGTTGTCGAAGACATTGCTGATGGCGAGCCAATACGCCGAGCCTTCGTCCCAATAAATTCCCTGATAGCCGGAATCTTTGTAATAGTTCGCGCCGTTCACGGAATTACTTTCCGCGCTCAACGAATAGCATTGCCCGCCGTCGCTCAATGTCTGCATCACTTTGCCGAGATAATTTCCCGCGACCTGATTGTTGATGGAATAATTCGTCGTGCCCCAACCCCAGCCGAGGCAAATCGCCGAATACGGCAAATTATCCAAATCGTTATGCGCGATGAGCGTATTCTTGGCGTAACCGAGAAAAATCCCGATGCCGTCTTCGTAATCCTGGCCGCAACGACGGATAAAATTATCTTCAATTGAATTGCTGTCGGTCATTTGAGTTTCATCCGTCGCGGCGTAATCAGTGACTTCGCCCATCGTGATGCCGCAGGAAGAAATGTCGTCGAAATAATTTCCGATGATGATGTTGTTGTGAAGGCCGGTTCCAAAATCCAAACCAACGCCGCCGAGATGTTTGAAGACGCGATTGGTGATTTGAATATTCTGCGCGGTTTGAAACGAAACATTTCCCAAAGTTTTCAACGCGCCGGTCTGCGCCGGCCACAAAATACTCGTTTGATTGTCCGCGTAACCTGCGCTCGTGCTCGGCAACAGCCATGTGCCGTATTCAAACGCGATGCCCGAAAAAATAATGTTATGAATCGGCGTCGTATAACCGCCGCCTTGCGCATCCACTAATTTTTCCACAGTCGGCAAAACGACAATTGTGCCATTTGTCAAATTTTCGCCCGGGCGCGGAATGTAATACAAATACCCCGTCGCTTCGTTCAGATACCACATGCCCGCGCTGTTCAAAAGTTCGTAAGCATTTTCCACCCACGACACGCTCACGAGCGAACGATGGCCGTTGCCGTTCCACGGCTTGCCGGGAATCGGAGACGTGAACGTATTCGTCCAACCCGGCTGTTGCATCACGATGTTCGTGCCGCTGATAGACTGAATCGGGCAACGCAATTGTTTCCACCCGTTGCGGCAAACGATTTCGATATTCGTTTGGTTCGCCCAATTTTGCATGACCGTATTCGTAGTCCAAAATCCCGTGCCCGTTGTATTTGTAATAAAACCGGATGGATTGATTGGCCCGCGCGCGCGAATCGCGCGAAGGCCATTGACGTAAAGCTGACGCGAATTGACGCCCGTGCCGACGTAAGTGCTCCAAATATTTTTTGTCGGATCGGACAGCGACCAATTCGTCACCGTCATTCCGCCGGAAATGATTGGCGTTTGGCCGGGATAATTCTCGTAGATGACGTTGAAACCATTCGCGCCAGAATCGTGATTTGTCGTGTTCTCCCGCATTTGAAAACTACTCGTCAATGGATATGTCCCGCCGAGCAACGTCACCACGATGTCGCCGGTCATATTCGTCGTCATCGTGTGGACTAAATCGTGTGCGGCAGAAAGACTTCCCGGTTGCGCCAGCGAGAAATTCGTGCCGCCGCCGTTCGGTGAAACATAAAGCGTCGCTTCTGTCCCTGCAAAGGCGACCGATGCAGCTAAAAGCAAATAAAACCCAGACAACAGACTATACATGAGTATTTTGAAATTTACTAGCATTTGACAAAAACTCCAATTGCTTATTCAAGGTTGCAGCAATCCTTCCTTAATACCCAATCGACCACGAGCACATTCGCCATCCGGCTGGCGCGATTTGTTCCATTTCTGATAGTATATCTGACTTTCCTGAACACAACTCATCTGAAGTGTTAAAATACAAGAAAGGTTTTACATTGTGACGAGTCGCGGAAATCACCGTTGTCTATGAATAATCTCAAATGAATTGAGTCTAATCATTATCAGACACATGAAGCGACTTTTTAGAATTTGTCGAGGGTTTCTTTTCATTGCAACTACAGCGCACTGCACAACGATGTCCATTGATTCCTTGAGCGGGGCTGTGACGGCCAACGAAATCAATTCGTTCATCACTTACATGAATTCGCAAACGCCGCCGCAAACGCCCTGGGGCACTCTCGGCGGCACCGGCCACAATGCATGGGCCGACGGCACCGGCGGGCGCGATTTGGAGGCGATGGGCGAGATGTTCATCGTTTCTAGCAACATGACGATTTTGAACAAGATGATTAACTGGGCGGATTATTGCACGTCGCAGCGCAACGATTTGATGGCGGCGACCAATGGCGGCCAGCGTGTGCTATGGACAGGTTTGATTGACAAAGTGTGGGTTCCGAATTGGCCGACGGACGCAACGTCAGGCCAATCCAATTATTGCGGTTGCGAAAGCGAAGATACCATTGGCCATATCGCGTTTTGCGCGAAACTCATTTTGCAAACGCCGGCGATTTGGAACACAACCGTGCCCGACGGAAATCCTTATGGCTACGGCGCGACGTATTTTCAACGCGCGACAAATTATCTGGCAAAGTGCGACGAAGCGAACGATGAATATTTTTTGAAATGGTTCGTTCAATCCGGAAGCAATTTGATTCGTCCGCCAACGAATGCCACATGGACTGCGCTCAACGAAAATGTCACCGCCATCAACCGGCAAATGATGTTCACCAGCGGATTTCAACGTCTCGCCGAAGCGCACGAAATTCTCGGCGACAATCCAGCGCGCGTCGCGCAATACGACGCCATCGTAAAAGCTTCCACGACGGAATGTTTGAACGGCATGGTGAATTATCCGGGCAATCCGCGCACGGCCGGCGGCCAGACCGTTTACAAATGGGGTTATTATCCGACGAGCACGAGCGGCGCGGAGGCGACGGAAATTCACGCCGAGTATGACATGATTGGCCAATGGCGCGCATTTGGCCGCCGCTCTTACGGCTTCACGCTGTCGCCGCTGATTCCATTTGCCAACACGATGATTGATGTCACTTACCTCGGCACAAATACGTTTGCTCTCAATGTGGACGGCAGCGGAGGAATTCAGGGAACGATTTACAGCGGCTGGATTTTGCCGGCGGATTGGAATCCGCAGGATTACGACATTGTTGCCGGCGCGGCTCTTGCCCACGGCTGGTATAAAAGCAGCGCGGACATCGAAGCGGGAATTTTGTTCATGAAAAATCGCCGCTACCTGCAATTTTCCGTGACGCCGTCGCCCGCATCAAAAATTATTCAAGCGGGTTCAGCGGCGACGTTCACGCTCAACGTCGCGCCGCTCGGCGGATTTACAAACACCGTCAGTCTCGCCGTCAACGGTTTGCCTTCGGGCGCCACTTCCAATTTCACATTGACTTCCATCAATTGTGGCACGCTGATTTATTCGTCCACCAATTCGGCGATGACAATTCAAACTTCTGTTTCCACGCCCGTCGGCACGTATCCGCTTTCCATCGTCAGCACGAGCGGCAGCATTTTGCACACGAACGTCGTAAAATTAGTCGTCGGAAATTTTTCTGTTTCAGTAAATCCATCATCGCAAACCATTTCACCGGGCGGCAATACAACTTACACGATTAACGTCGCGACAAACTCCGGCTTTAGCGGCAACGTCGCGTTTGGTTTGAGCGGTTTGCCCGCAAATTGCAGTGCGAGTTTCAGCCCAACGTCCGTGAGCGGCGCGAATTCTTCCACCTTGAACGTAATTGCGTCGAACAACGCGACAGCGGGAAATTATTCGCTGACGATTTACGGAACGAATGGCGTAACGGTTGCGAATACGACGGCGACGCTACAAATCGCGGGCATAGCGACGCCAATTTGGAACGGGGGCAGCAGCACGGGAAATTATTGGAACGACTCTGCAAATTGGGGTGGCATTTCGTTGTCGGCAAATGGCCCGCTGGTTTTTGGAGGCAGTGCGCGGCTCAACAATACAAACAACACGACGGCAGGCACAACTTACTCGAATATCGTTTTCAATTCCGGCGCGGGCACATTCACGCTCAACGGAAATTCTGTTTCACTCGTCGGCAACATCACAAACAACTCTGCGAATCCGCAAACAATTAATTTTGGAATCAATTTCGGTGGTGGCGTCACGTTCGATGGCGCAAGCAACGATTTGTTTGTGCTTGGCGGTTTGACGAACACGCTGGCCGCGCCGCAAACGAACATGTTGACGCTCGTTGGCTCCGGCCAATTGTCGGATTTGTGGAAAAGTGCGGGCGGCACGAACATCATTTTCATGAACGATGTCAA
>JAJPKI010000282.1 GCA_021323835.1 Verrucomicrobiota bacterium
AAACTTTTGCAATGATTGGCGCGGCAATTTTGGCGATAACACTTGTGCCGGTTTTGTGTTCGCTTTTCGTTCGCGGAGCATTTCAAGCGGAGCATGAAAATTGGCTTATGCGTGGCTTGCTGGCAATTTATGACCCCGTTTTGAATCTAGCGTTGCGCTTTAGGAAAACTGTTTTGGCTTTGGCGACGATTTTCGTTTTGGCGGCATTGATTTTGGCGTTTGGTCTGCCACGGCCAATCGTTTTTCAAATTTCAAAAGTCAATCCGCAATTCGCCGAAAAAATGCCGCGTGGTATCGGCAACGAATTTATGCCGCCATTGAACGAAGGCAGTTTGCTTTTCATGCCGGTTTTATTGCCGCAAGTTTCGTTGCCGGAAGTGCAACGCATCATGGCATGGCAGGACAAAGTGATTTCCGAAATGCCGGAAGTGCAATCCGTCGCCGGAAAACTTGGCCGCGCCGAAACGCCGACCGACCCCGCGCCGGCGCAAATGATTGAAACCACCATCATGCTCAAGCCGCAATCGCAATGGCGTGCGGGCATGACGGAAGATAAATTGATTGCGGAACTGATGGAAAAACTTCGCCGTGTTCCCGGCTACGTTCCCGGATTTTTGCAACCGATTCAAAATAGAATCCTAATGATAAGCACCGGCATTCGCACGCAAGTTGGAATCAAAGTTCTTGGCGACAATTTAGACGCCATTCAGCAAAAGGCATTCGAGATTGAAAAATTTATTCGCACAATCCCCGGCGCGACCGGCGTCGCTGCGTCGCGAATGCAGGGCAAACCGTATTTGAATATCGAAGTGAACCGCGCGCACCTGGCGCATTACGGTTTGCGGGCGCAAGATGTTTTGGACGTTGTTGAAACCGGCATCGGCGGCATGAATGTTTCAACGGTCATTGACGGACGCGAACGAATTCCAATTCAAGTGCGGCTTGCGCGTGACGAGCGCGATGACGTTGAACGTCTCGGCGATATTCTTGTGCCGGTTGGAATGGGGAAATTTATTCCACTCGGTCAAGTGGTGACAATTACTCGCAATGTTGGCGCGGATGAAATTGACAGCGAGAACGGGCGCTTGCGGGTTTTCGTGCAAGCGAATGTTGAAGGTCGCGATTTAGGCGGCTTTGTCAAAGAAGCGCAGGAAAGAATTAAGAATGAAATTCAATTGCCAGCGGGCATGACAATTGAATGGAGCGGACAATATGAAAATCAAATTCGCGCGCAAAAAACTTTGGAACTCATCGTGCCGGCGGCATTATTTATTATTTTTCTTTTGCTCTACATTGTTTATCGAAGTTTGAAAGAAGCCGCGCACGTCATTCTTGCTGTGCCGTTCGCATTAACCGGCGGCGTTTTTCTACAATGGTTGCTTGGCTACAATTTCAGCGTGGCCGTTTGGGTCGGTTACATCGCGCTATTTGGAACGGCGATTCAAACTGGCGTGGTCATGGTCGTTTATTTGCAGGAAGCCGTTGCGAAAAAACGCGCGCAATTTGGCGAGAAAATTTCACGCGCAGATTTACTTCAAGCGGTGAAAGATGGCGCGCGTTTGCGATTGCGCCCCATTGTTATGACCGTCGCAACCATTGTTGCCAGCTTGTTGCCGATTTTATGGAGCAACCGCGCCGGCGCGGAAGTGATGAAGCCGTTGGCCGCGCCGATTGTTGGCGGAATGGTCAGTAGCCTTGCTTGCATCCTGATTGTGACGCCAATGATTTTTACATGGTTGCGCGAGCGCGAATTAAAGAAATAAAAAAGGCGACTCGATAGTGAATCGCCTTTTTGAATTTTTAAAACTGCGAAATTACAGTCCTTTGCCAATCATGTATTTCAGCAAATCGCCGACACGGCAGCTGTAACCCCATTCATTGTCATACCAGCTCACGAGCTTAAAGAAACGTTTGTTCAACTCAATGCCCGAGCCGGCGTCGAAAATCGAAGACAGCTTGCAATGGATGAAATCGCTGCTGACCACTTCGTCATCTGTCCACGCCAAAATGCCTTTGAGATAAGTCTCGCTGGCTTTTTTCATTGCGGCGGAAATTTCTGCATAGCTCGTGTCCTTCACCGTTTTCACCGTGAGGTCAACGACGGAAACCGTTGGCGTCGGCACGCGAATGGACATGCCGGTCAATTTGCCTTTGACTTCCGGACAAACGAGCGCGACGGCTTTAGCCGCACCGGTCGTTGAAGGAATCAAATTGATGGCCGCGCTACGTCCGCCTTTCCAATCTTTTTTGCTCGGACCATCCACGGTTTTTTGCGTGGCGGTGTAGCTGTGAACGGTCGTCATCAAACCTTCTTCGATGCCGAAACCTTCCTTCAACAAAACATGGACGAGCGGCGCGAGGCAATTCGTTGTGCAGCTTGCGTTGGAAATGACGTGATGTTTCGCCGCGTCATATTTTTCGTGGTTCACGCCCATGACGACAGTGATGTCTTCATTTTTCGCCGGAGCGGAAATGATGACTTTCTTCGCGCCTGCGGTGATGTGGCCGTAAGCAGATTTCGGATTCGCTTTGTCCGCGTCGGTGAAAAGTCCGGTGGATTCGATGACGACGTCCACGCCAAATTTTTTCCACGGCAATTCCGCGGGCGTCTTCGCGCTCACAACGTGGATTTCTTTTCCATTCACAATCAGCACATCGTCTTCCGTTTTGTCGGCAGCGGATTTTTTCGAACTGACTTCGCCGTTGAAGCGGCCTTGGGTCGAATCGTATTTGAGCAGGTAAGCCAAATTGTCCGCCGGCACGATATCGCCGACCGCGACAATTTCAATTTCCTTGCCGATTAAACCTTGCTCCGCGATGGCGCGAAACACGAGGCGACCGATGCGTCCGAATCCGTTGATTGCAACTTTAACAGCCATAATTTTCTTTTTCTAAAATAATTGTTGTCCAAACCGAACTAAAATTTTATCTGCGCACACCAAAACGGTCAATGAGGAATCGCAGCCGGAATTGCTCAAGCGAACTGATTTTTGTGCGTCCGCAAAATTTTTCAGAGGGGTTTTCCCCATTTTATTTTCTTTCATGCGGCATTAGATTAAATCGGTCACTTATAGTCTGTTGTGCAGGATGTTATTCTGGCTCACAAATTTATAACTCCCATCACCCGGATATTTTGTGCGAAAGTTTGATGTAAAAAAAGAATTTGGCGTGGCGATTCGAAGCCGGAGAAAGCAACTTGGGTTTTCCCAGGAAGTATTGGCTGAACGAGCCGGCTTGCATCGCACGTATGTTTCCGACGTCGAGCGCGGCTCGCGAAACGTGTCACTGGAAAATATTAAGCGACTGGCCGATGCGCTGGAAGTTTCGGTTGCGACTCTGTTTCAATCGCAGTCGGCGGAATAAAATTCCCGCAGCTACATAATTTCGGGAAAGTTAGTCTTCTGATTTGCCGGAGGCGCGTTTGTAGTTGTGGTCGGAGAAGTTGGCGGCGCATTTTCCGTTTTCGGTTTTAAGAAAAGTTCCAAATTTGTTACGCCAACCACGGTCAATTGCTCCATGTTGTCCAAAACGATTTCCGGGCTGCCCTGATAATTTTTAATTTTGCCGCGAATTTCGATGGATTTTCCTTTGAGCGCATTGGCATCGCCGTAAAAACTGCTGTGCGAATGAAAAATAACGACGGTGAATGGCGAATTGGGGTGCGGTTTGTCCAGATTTAGAAAAGTCACCGAGGGGCGAACGGTGACTTGCGCTACTTTGCCGGTGACAATCATTTCTTTGTCGTAAAAATTAGTCGCCTGCAGCGTGCTAATTTTCTGCGCATCCGTCACTGCATTTGTCGTTTGCGCCGTAAGATTGAATGCGAGCGCGGCAAAAATGAGAATCGAAAAAATTGCTTTCACAAAATCATTGGACGCGTTTTGACGTTCGTCGGCAACATTTTATTTCAAAATTCTTTGCGGCTCGCGCATTGTGCAAAAAAGATTTTTTTGAATTTTGAATTGTGCAAGAAATCAGCGTGAAAATTTTTTGGAATTTATCTTTCTAAAAATTCTCCTGCACGAACCGCCGCCATAAGTTGTTGGCATGTTCCAAGCTAAACATTTTGCGATAAAACATTGAAAAATGTTTCAACCGAGAACACACAACTGGAAAGGTAAAATATTATGGCAACAGCAACACAACGACGCGGTCGCCCCCGCGACGATGAAGACCGTTTTGAAAAAGAATACAGGCGAGGTGCAAGAAGTTACGAAGAGCACGGAGACTGGGAGCCGGAACGCGGCAGCGGCAGCCGTCGCGGATTTGCTTCCTGGGAACCGGAAGAACAACACCAAGTCGCATCACGCGGCGGACGTCACAGTCGCGGACGCTCCGATGACTATGAAGAAGATTACGAACAACCCCGTTCACGCCGGCAATATGAGGAAGAAGAAAATTATCAAACCGTTGAACGCGGACGGAGTTGGACCGGCCGCCGCGGATTCGCCGCAATGGACCCGGAACGCCAGCGGGAAATCGCTTCTGAAGGCGGACGCGCGCCTCATCGCGGCCCTCGCGGATTTGCCGCGATGGATGAAGACGAGCAACGCGAAATCGCATCCGAAGGCGGACGCGCGCCGCATCGTGGTCCTCGCGGCTTCGCTGCCATGGACGCGGAAGAGCAACGGGAAATTGCTTCACGCGGCGGACGCGCACCGCACCGCGGCCCTCGCGGATTCGCCGCAATGGATGAAGACGAGCAACGCGAAATCGCCGCACGCGGCGGTCGTGCCAGCCGCGGAGGCTGGGGCAGCGACTATGAAAGCGAGGAAGAAGATTACGAACCCGCTCGTGGTCGCGCCAGTAGCCGTCGGGGATTTGCCGCGATGGAGCCGGAACAACGCCGGCGAATTGCGTCACGCGGCAGTCGCTCATCGCGCAGGGATTAGTCGAAGCCGCACAGACAAAATTACTCCGGCTTTTTGCGGGGCCGGAGTAATTGTTATTCGTTTCTCGCCGCTAAAAATCTTTCCGCGTCAATCGCAGCGGCGCAACCCATTCCGGCAGCCGTGATTGCCTGGCGATAAACATGGTCGGCGCAATCGCCCGCGACAAATACGCCGGGCACATTCGTCATCGTTCCCTTTTTGGGAACGATAAAACCATTTGCGTCCATTTCAATTTGGCCTTTGAAAATTCCCGTGTTCGGCGAATGACCGATGGCAATAAAAACTCCCGCGCACGACAAAACACTTTCCGCATTCGTTTTCAAATTTTTCAAACGCACGCCGGTAACTTTGTCCTGCTTCGCATCGAGAACTTCCGTCACGACGGAATCCCAAACCGGCTTAATCGTTTTATGCGCGTGAACGCGTTCAGCCATAATTTTTGACGCGCGCAACGAATCGCGGCGATGCACGAGAAAAATTTCTTTGCCGAAGCGCGTTAAATACAGCGCTTCTTCGCACGCGGAATCGCCGCCGCCAACGACGACGAGCGATTGATTGCGGAAAATCGGCAGCGCGCCGTCGCATGTGGCGCAATACGTCACGCCTTTGGTTTCCAAAAGCGTTTCGCCCGGCACATCCAAATGCTTGTGACTCGCGCCGGTGGCGATGATGACGGTTTCCGCCAAAATATTTTCGCCGTCCACGGTCAATTCAAACGGTCGCTTCGAGAAATCCACTTTCTCGACCATGCCGAACGATTTTTTCGCGCCGAAACGCTCGGCTTGCTTTTGCATCCGCGACATCAATTCAAAACCGTCCACGCCTTCTGGAAATCCCGGAAAATTTTCAACGATACTTGTCGTCGTGAGCAGGCCGCCAGGCTGCGCGCCCATGAGCACGAGCGGCTGCAAATTGGCGCGCGCCGTGTAAAGCGCCGCCGTCCAGCCAGCGCAACCAGAACCGATAATGACAACTTTGTGCATGAGCGCGACAGCATGAAGTTTTTGGTTGCGAGTTTCAAGTTTTCAGTTCTTGGCTTGAAACTGAAAAGTGAAAGCCTGAAACTTCGGCAAATGAAATTGTCGTTGCAAAAATTTGTTGCCATTTGGATGTTCGGTTTAATCGCGCAATTCATTTGCTCCGCACAAACGGCGACGAATTTGTGGAAGCTGCAAATCGCCGAACGCGACTGCGATTCGTCCCCTGCCCTTGCACCAGACGGAACTATTTACGTCGGGACTTTTGAAGGCGAGCTTGCCGCCGTCACGCCGGACGGAAAAATTAAATGGAAATTTCAAGCCGGCGGCGAAGTCAAATCATCGCCAGCCGTTGCCGATGATGGAACAATTTATTTCGGTTCGCGCGACAAAAAATTTTACGCGGTTGCGCCAGACGGAACGTTGAAATGGAAATTTACCACAGATGCGTGGAACGATTCATCTCCCGCGATTGATGAAAGCGGAACAATTTATTTCGGCTCATGGGACGGCAATTTTTATGCGCTTGAAGGCGACGGCTCATTAAGCTGGAAATTCGCCACTGGCGGAATTGTTGATTCCTCACCCGCAATTGATGGTCAAAGCGGATTTATTTATTTCGGTTCACACGATAAAAATTTTTACGCGTTGATGCCGAGCGGAAAGCTTGCGTGGAAATTTTCAACGCAAGGACAAATTATCTCTTCCCCGGCAATTGATGCCGATGGTGCAATTTATTTTACCTCCACCGACGGAAATCTCTATGCGCTCAATCGCAACGGCTCGGAGAAATGGCATTTGCGAACCGGCGGCACGACGGCTTCATCGCCCGTAATTGATGCGCATGGCACAATTTATTTGTCCGCGAACCAATTTGAAATCGCCGTCAGCCGCGATGGGAAAAAACTTTGGGATTACGGCGCGGCAGATTTGGTCAAAGCTTCACCTGCGGTCGCAGCAAATGGTATTATTTATTTTTCACTGCCCTGGCGAGATTTGATGCTATCCTCACCAGAAGGCAATTTGGAGCAGGATTTTCTTGAAGACACGCGAATTGATTCTTCACCAGCCATCGGTGACAACGGAATTATCTATTTTACTTCAGGCCGGGATTTAATTGCCTTTATTTCGACAAATGCCGCGCCGGCGGCAAAAAATTGTTGGCCAATGTTTCATTCCGACGCCCGGCACACAGGGCGGGCAATTTGGAAAGAGTAATTGATTACAACCGCTCGCGCCCGCCGTAACCGGTTTCCAAATCGTGCCAGAATTCCACATCGTCTTCATCGGATTCCCAGCAAAGGAAAACCTCTTTGCCGCCGATGACGGCCGGAAAATCAACCAGCCCGCGCTCCAAATCTTTAATAAAAATTTCGCGGCGCTGAAATTCAGAAAGCGCTTCCTGCATATTTGCAAGCGTGCGAATCCATTGGTTCACCGTGTCGCCGCCGATGTCGTTCCCCTGCTCCGTCATGCCGCTCAAGCGCTTGTCGAATTTTTCCAAATCCTTCCGCAATTGATTTAGTTTCGCCAGCCATTCGCGGATTTGCGGCAACAACGCGCGCGCTTCTTCGCGCGTGTAATGTTTTTGGAATTGCATTGAAATAAAAAGCCGCTCGCGGCATTGCGCAAGACAACGCCGCGAACGGTTGAAATCACAGCACGGCGGCTTAAGCCTGCCAGGTGCGCTTCTTGTGACGATTCAAGCGCAGCTTCTTGCGCCGTTTATGCTTATTAATTTTTGCCTTGCGGCGTTTTTTGAGTGAGCCCATTGGGATTTACGATATACGATTTATGATTTGTGCTGCAATCGAAATTTACGCACTCAATAAACCACTTTATTCAGCGGATACTCGATGATGCCTTCCGCGCCTGCCGCTTTGAGTTGCGGAATCAGCTCGCGAACGACATGCTCGTCAATAATCGTCTCGACGGCAACCCAGCCTTTTAAACTCAAGCTGGAAATCGTTGGATTGCGCAACGCGGGCAATTCTTTCAAAAGTTTCGCCAGATTTTTCTCCGCGATGTTCATTTTTAGGCCGACTTTTGCTTCGGCATCCAGCGCACCTTTCAAAAGCATCGCGAGCGTTTCAATTTTTTTTCGCTTCCATGAATCTTTCCAGGAATCGAGATTCACAATCAACCGCGGCGTGGAGCTCAACAATTCATCCACGATGCGCAATTTATTTGCGCGCAGCGACGAACCGGTTTCCGTGACTTCGACAATTGCGTCCACCAATTCGTGCGCTTTCACTTCCGTAGCGCCCCACGAAAATTCCACTTCGGCTTTCACGCCGTTTTTCTTGAGATATTTTTTCGTGATATTGACGACTTCCGTAGCAATGCGTTTGCCGTTCAAATCTTTCACGGATTTCACCGGCGAATTTTCCGGCACGCACAAAACCCAGCGCGCGGGCCGGCGCGTCGCTTTGCTGAAAAGAAATTCGCCGACCTCGTGCACTTTCGAGCCGTTTTCAATCACCCAATCATGGCCGGTGATGCCGCAATCCAGATAGCCGTGCTCGACGTAGCGGGAAATTTCCTGCGCGCGAATCATGCGGATTTCCAATTCGTCGTCGTCCACGGTCGGAATATACGAGCGGCTGCTGATGGAAATGTTAAATCCCGCCTTGGCCATTTTTTCGATGGTGGCGTCCTGCAAACTGCCTTTCGGCAAACCGAATTTTAATTTCTTACTCATCTGATTACTGGAGTAATCTGCCAAGAACGGCGCGGAAAGGCTATCTTCTTCTTTTGAGATTTCATTTTAGCCGCGCATTGAACTCGGATGAAACCCAATCTTAATTGCCTGATCTATTTTGTCGCCAAACCCAATAAATTGATCCGTAAATGAACGTCATTGCCGACACGAGCAGAAAAACAGATAAAGCAAATAAGATTGGCCTTTCTTGAATTGTCCACCAGTGATAGTAGCTGCCATGATTCATTACTCCCGCCGTCCATCCCGTTGGCAATGGCAGATTATTTGCGTTTGCTTGTTCAGGTGTAACCGCATCCAAAAAACTAACCATTGAAAAGAACGCCGGAAAAACAATCAGAAATGCAAGCACTTGAAGTGCGGATAGAATCGGACGCTTTCGCATGGATCCAATTATATTTCCTATTTTAGCTTGTTTCGCATTCATTCGCGCAAAATTATTTTTTCCAAATAACTTTTCGCCCTTGCACTGCAATTTCTCCGCGCGCAATGGCCGCGACGCATTTTGGATAAAGCTCGTGTTCCGCCGCATGAATCCGCTGATGCAAACTTTCCGCCGTGTCGTTGTCCAAAACCGGAACCGTCTGCTGGTCGATAATTGCGCCGGCGTCAATGCCCGCATCCACAAAATGCACCGTGCAACCGGTTACTTTCACGCCGTGGTCAAGCGCTTGTTTCCACGATTCCAATCCTGGAAATGACGGCAGCAACGACGGATGCACGTTGACGATGCGGCCTTCAAATGCGCGAAGAAAATCTCCCTTGAGCACGCGCATAAAACCGGCGAGCACAATCAAATCCACTTTCGCATCCTGCAACGCTTTGACAAATGCGCGCTCGGCGTCTTCGTCCAGCTTGGTGCGAAATTTTCCCGGCGGAATGAATTGCGCGGGCAAATTGCGTTCGCGCGCGTGCGCGAGAATTCCCGAATTTTCCACGTCGCTCAAAACGATGGCGATTTGCGCGGGAATTTTTCCCGCAGCTACGGCGTCGGCAATCGCGACAAAGTTCGAGCCTTTGCCGGAACCGAGCACGCCAATTCTGAAATGATTGCTCACGGCAATTTGAATAACAGAATACGTCTGCAAAAAAAAGCGGGATTATATCCGAGTGTCACGATGGCCGTCCGCAAGAACCTTTTGCTGCGACAATCGCAGTTGCATTGCGCCCAAAAAATTTGCAAATTTCCGGCAACCCAAATAACCGCTATGAATGAACTTCCAGCCAACGCGAAAAAAATCCTCGTTATTGACGACAATAAAATCATTCTAAAGACGACGGAGTCGATGTTGGCCTCCAAGGGTTATCGCGTCCTCACCGCGGATTCCGGCGCCGAGACGCTGCTCGTCTTGCGTAAAGAAAAACCGGACGTGATTTTGCTCGATTTGGATTTTGCGCCGGACGCATCGAACGTCGGCGGGCCGTTTCGCGATGGTTTTCTTATTTTAGATTGGGCGCGGCGCATGTATGACGCGGAAAAAATTCCTGTCATCATCATTTCTTCCGCGTCGCCGGAGGAATACAAAAAACGCGCGGAAGCTTTTGGCATCATGACGTTCCTGCAAAAGCCGCTGGACAAGCAAAAAGTCATCGCAACCATTGAAAAAGTGCTTGGCTAATCCATTTCGCAAAAATTATTCAACTGCGAAATCGTTTTCTCGACTTCAATACTTCGACAAATTATTTTTTGGGATGCCGTATAATGTTTCAATTGAAAATGGAATTTTGCGAATCAATTTGTCCGGTTGCATTTCTGCGACGGACATTGCGGCCGTCACGCAGGAAGTAAAAAATTTGAAAAAGACGGCGCGCCAAACCGCATCACCGATGTGACCGGCATTACCGAATTGACCGTCCGCTATCCCGATGTTGAAGCCGTTGCGACGATGCGCAAGAATCTAAAATTCCCGAACGCATATAAATCCGACATCGTCGCAAAAGAAAAACTGCATTTGGGCTACGCGCGAATGTTCCAAATGCTGAGCGCCAACCCGCAAATTGACGTGCAAATTTTTCCCGATTTGGAATCAGCAAACAAATGGATTGGGGCAACGGGTTAAATTTTACACTCCGCCAAATCGCCGATGCCGTCGTGCGTATTCTTCGAGCGCTGAATAAAATTGCGGCTTTTTGAAATCAGGCCAGAGCGTTGGCGTAATCACGAGTTCGGCATAAGAAATTTGCCAGAGCAGAAAATTGCTCACGCGCATTTCACCGCTGGTGCGAATCAACAAATCCGGGTCAGGAATGCTGCGCGTCCATAAATGGTCGGAAATAATTTTTTCGTTGATGTCCGCCGTTTCAAGTTTTCCACGTTTCACTTTGTCGGCAATCGCGCGCACGGCTTCGACAATTTCAATCCGGCTGCCGTAACTCAACGCCATCACCAGCGTCAGTCCGTTATTTTTGGAAAGTGTCTCGATTGATTTTTGCAAATGTTCCTGAACATTTTCCGGCAGTCGCCAAATCTGCCCGATGACTTCGAGCCGCACATTGTTTTTGTTCAACTCTTTCGTTTCGCTCTTCAAATAATGGACGAGATATTTCATCAAGCCGTCCACTTCATCTTTCGGGCGATTCCAATTCTCGGCGGAAAAAGCGTAGAGCGTAAGATATTTAATTCCTAACTCGCCTGCCGTGCGGATAATTTCGCGCGCGGAATCGGCACCGCGACGATGGCCTTCAAGTCGCGGCAAATGGCGCGACTTCGCCCAGCGACCGTTGCCGTCCATGATGACCGCGACGTGCTGCGGCAACGACGCGCGGGCTTCGGCGCTCAAATGTGGAGCGGAACTCATTCAGCTGCAGATTACGTTGATTGCGCCGATTTCAAAACCAAAATCTGTTCGGCGCTTGACTGGGGAACAAATTAAGAATGAAATGAATCTATTCAGCGAAGGCAAAATGAAAAAGACTGCATACTCGCTTATCGAACTTCTGTGCGTAATCGGAATTGTTTTAATTTTGGCGTCGTTGTTGCTTGTTGTCGTGCTCAAAGCGAAACGATACGCGCAGCATAAGACATTTCAAATCGTGGCTTATGATTCATTTGACCGCATTCAAGAACAGCTCGGGCGTTATTACGAAAACAAAACCAATTTTCCTGCATTCACAGCGTTTCAATTGAGCCAAAAAGGTGTCTTCGATTTGCACACCATGGATTTTTTGAATAATCCGGAAGTAACTTTTAATCCATTTTCTTCAACCGATGCGGACAGCGCGGTCATTTTGCGAGTCGTTGTCCGGTCAAACGAAATTTTATTTCTCACAAAATCAAATGCCGTTCATCCGCCGCAATGATTAAACAAAAATCGTCTGCTCGCGCGCCGGACCGATGGACGCGATGAACAATTTCGCGTTCGTTAATTCGGCAATCGCTTTTAAATAATTTCGTGCTTTCGGCGGCAATTGCTTGAACGTTTTGCATTTGTCCGTCGGCGTGCGCCAGCCTTCAAACTCAACGTAAACCGGTTCGCATTCAGCAAGAACTTGCGCGTCGTTGGGAACATAATCCAAACGCGTTTTGCCGTGTTTATACGCGACGCAAACTTTGATCGTTTCCACCGTGTCGAGGCCGTCAAGATTTGTGACCGCCAAATCATCAATGCCGTTGACCATCGCCGCATGGCGCGTGGCAACCGAGTCAAACCAACCGCAACGGCGCGCGCGTCCGGTCGTCGCGCCAAAT
>JAJPKI010000277.1 GCA_021323835.1 Verrucomicrobiota bacterium
CGTCATCGGCCTCGTCGGTCACGACAGTTTCGGCATCGGCGACACGCTGACGACCGATCCAAAAATTCTCTACAAGGAGATCCCGCGCTTCACGCCCGAGGCATTTTCGTATCTGCACAATCCGAACACGGGAAAATACAAACAATTCCGTCAGGGCCTCGATCAGTTGTTGCAGGAAGGTGTCATCCAGGCGTTGTATCTGCGCAATTCGTCCGTCAAGACGCCATTGCTCGCCGCCGTCGGTCCGTTGCAATTTGAAGTCGTGCAATTCCGTCTTGAAAGTGAATACGGCGCAGCGTCGCGGCTCGAAGCTGCGCCGTGGACGGTCGTCCGCTGGCTGCCTACCGACATCAAGGAAGAAGAACTCGACGCGCTTGTGCTGCCGACCGGCTCGCGGCTCGCTTATGACATCGGCAAAAATCCGGTCGTGCTATTTCAAAACGAGTGGTCGGCGAATTACTTTGCTGAGACGAATAAAAACACGCCGCTGTCCGCGTTGCCCGTGCAAACGGCGAAAGAATAATTTCGATGCCTACCATCATTTCCGCCTCCGAAATCACCGTTCGCTACGGCGACCGCACCATTCTCGACGAGACAACGCTCGGCATTCAGGAAGGTGAACGTCTCGGGCTCGTCGGTCGCAACGGCGCGGGCAAGACGACGTTTCTGCGCATTCTCGCCGGATTACAAAATCCCGACAGCGGCGAAGTTTCGCGGCAACGCGACCTTGTCGTCAGTTATTTGCCGCAGGATTTCATGCTCGATGCGACGAAGTCCGTGGAAGAAAACATCCGCAATGGCGCGAAACCTGTGTTGGATTTAATCGCGGAATTTGAATCGCTGCCGCATGACTCGAAGCGTCACGAATTTTTAGAACATCGCATTCAGGCACTTGAAGGCTGGACGCTCGATACGCGCGTCGAAATTGCGATGGCGCACTTGAATTGTCCCGCCGGTGACCGGCGCATTGACACGCTTTCCGGCGGCGAGAAACGTCGTGTCGCCATGTGCCGCGCCATTGTTTCGTTGCCCGATTTTCTGATTCTCGATGAGCCGACGAATCATCTCGACCCGGAATCCATCGAATGGCTCGCGGAATTTCTCGAACAATTTCACGGCACATTTCTCGTCGTCACGCATGACCGCTATTTTCTCGACCGTGTCGTAAAACGCATGATTGAGTTGTCCGACGGAAAATTTTTTTCGCACGAAGGCAATTACACCGATTATCTGCTCGCGAAGGCCGAACGTCAGGCTGCCGACGCGACTATCGAGCACAAGCGCCAGATGTTTCTGAAAAAGGAGCTCGCGTGGGTGCGGCAAGGGCCGCGCGCACAACGCAGCAAGCAGAAGGACCGCTTCGAACGCTATTACGACGAAGCCGCCAAAGCCGGTCCGGTAGTCGAGGAAGATATCGAACTCGTCATCCCGCCGCCGCCGCAACTGGGCAATCGCACCGTGGAGTTGAGCAATCTCGGTATGACGATTGGCGACAAGAAATTGTTCAGCGGATTCAGTTACACATTTGAGAATGGCCAGCGCATCGGCGTTTGCGGACGGAATGGCCTTGGCAAAACGACATTGCTCAAAGCCATCATCGGGCAATTGCCGCCGACTGAAGGCACGGTGAAAACCGGCCAGCTCACGAAATTCAATTACGTTGACCAGGGCCGCCTGCAATTAAACGAAGAACGCACCGTGCTCGACGAAGTTGCCGACGGCACGGAATTCGTGCAATGGGGTGGCACAAAAATTTCCGTGCGTTCGTATTTGAAACGATTTCTTTTCGCGGATGACCGCATCATGACGCTCGTGAAAAAATTGAGCGGCGGCGAACGCAGTCGCTTGTTGCTCTCGCGCATTTTGAAGAGCGGCGGAAATTTTCTCATTCTCGACGAACCGACAAATGATTTGGATTTGCCGACGTTGCGCGTGCTGGAAGAAGCGTTGATTGCCTTTCCGGGCGTCGTGCTCGTCGTCAGCCACGACCGTTATTTTCTGAATCGTGTTTGCACGGACATTCTCGCATTCGAAGGCGATGGCAGGATTCATCATAGCGTCGGCGATTACGATTATTATTTGGAAAAGAAAAACCGGGCGGAAGCTGCGGCAGCGCGGCAAAGCGCAGCCATCGTTGCGACGAACAAATCCGAGGCGCTTGCCCGCGAAGCCGCGAAGCCGAAAACGAAGTCGAATAAAATGTCGTTCAAGGAAATGCGCGAACTCGAAGGCATCGAGGCGCAAATTCACGCGGTCGAAGCCGAAGTCGCGCGCATCGAAGGTTTGTTCGCCGACCCGGAATTTTTCCGCAAACACGCCACGCAAGTCAACCAACTCACCGACGAACTGGATGCCGCGAAACTCAACATCACAAAACTTTACGCGCGATGGGAAGAGTTGGAAGCAATCAAAGCCGCGAGCGAAAAGTAACAAATCACGCCACTTTGACTTTCAGTTTGTGACTTTTCATCTCGCTGCGATTTAATTTGGAGATGATGGCGTTCACATGCTCGGACGCAACGTCCACGAACAAATGCTTCTCGCGGACGTCCACCAGGCCGACCACTTTTCCCGGCAATCCGGTTTCGCCCGCAATCGCGTTCACGACATCAATCGGCTTGACGCCCATTTCTTCGCCGATATTCATCCACAAGCGGGTCTGGCCATCGGGTGTGCGGCGACTCACTTTTGGTTTGGCAACTGCGCTCGCCAATTTATCGCCTTGAGATTTCAGCGGTGCCGGCGCGGGTGCTTTCACGGATTTAAGAATCTCTGCATCGGAAAAAGTTTTCGGAGCTTCAACCTTCTTTTCCGGCGATTTGATTTCCGGTTGCGGAATTTTGAATTCTTTCGCCGGCACGGAAGGTTTGGCAGCCGCGCGAACGGGTGCTTCCCGTCGCGGACGTTCCTCGTGTTGATTTTCAAATCGCGACGGACGTTCAATGCGTTCGGGACGAATGTGTTCTTCCTCGCGCGCGGGTTTGGCAGCGGGCGCGGTGTCGCCACCTTGCAAATGATGCATCAACGCCGATGCAATGTCCGTGGAACTAAATCCTTCTTCCAGCAAGCGTTCGACCAAATGGTCTTGCCGTTTGAATTCGCTGCTCCGCAATGTCGCGCGGATTTTGTCGAGAAAAACATTGGCGCGAGCGTCTTCGACTTCATTGGCGGTCGGCGGTTTGCCACGCTGAATTTTTGTCTTGGTGTAGCGCTCAATCACGGCGATTTGGAAAAGTTCGCGTCCTGACACGAACGAAATCGCGCGGCCTTCGCGGCCGGCGCGACCGGTGCGCCCGATGCGATGCACATAGTCTTCGCCGTCATAAGGCAAATCGTAATTGAAAACCACTTGCACGTCGTCCACGTCAATGCCGCGCGCGGCGATGTCCGTCGCCACGAGAAATTCGAGGCCGGACTTGCGGAACTTGTTCATCACGCGGTCGCGTTGCGCCTGGTTCATGTCACCGTGCAAACGGTCGGCCATGTAACCTTGCGCTTCGAGATGGTCCACGAGGTCATCCACCATGCGTTTGGTGTTGCAGAAGATAATTCCCAGCTTGAGGTCGTGAATGTCAATCAACCGCGTGAGCAATTCGATTTTGTAACGGCGGTCCACTTCATAATAAATCTGCTCGACCGTCGGAACGGTCATCGCCTTTTGTTCGATGCGCACCTGCTGCGGGTCGCGAGTATATTTTTCGATCAACTGCTGGATTGGTTTCGGAATCGTCGCGGAAAAAACAATCGTTTGCCGTTCCTTTGGCGTGGCTTGAAGAATCAATTCGATGTCGTCGCGGAAACCCATGTTGAGCATCACATCCACTTCATCGAGGATGACCATTTTGAGCGAATCGAATTTCAACGTGCCACGCCGCATGTGATCCATCACGCGTCCCGGCGTGCCGATGACAATATGCGCGCCTTGTCGCAAGCCAAAAAGTTGACGGTCATAAGATTGTCCGCCGTAAATTGGCAGTGCATGAAGGCCGCGCTTGAAAAACGCGAGCTTGTGAATTTCTTCCGAGACTTGCACGGCGAGTTCGCGTGTCGGGCAAAGAATCAGGACTTGCACAGCGCGTTTCGTCACGTCCACTTTTTCCACGGCGGGAATTCCGAACGCAGCGGTTTTGCCCGAGCCGGTCTGCGATTGGCCGACGACGTCCTTGCCTTGCAGCAACGGCGGAATGGCTTCGGCTTGAATGGGCGACGCCTGTTCAAAGCCGAGTTTATCAATCGCCTTGAGCAATTCTTCGGACAATCCGAGTTCAGAAAATAATTTTGGTGTCATGCAATAACTTTGCCCATTGTAATCCAATCCGGCAAAGAATGAGAGTTGTTTCTGGCGGTATTCGCCTTGAGCTTTGAGTTGGAATTCGACGGCAACTTTGTTACGGTTGCGCCCATGAAAGTTCGTGCGCCCCGCAAAGTTGCTTCCCGTGCTATTGTTCCCGTCAAACACACCGCGCCAGCCGTAGTGCCATTGCGCGAACGACGTTTGAACTTTGGCGACAAATGGAATTACGCGCCCGCGCCGGAGGATTCAAAAAATTACGCCATCGCGCCGCAACACGAATTATTCATCGGCGGGAAATTGGTTAAACCGAAATCGGGAAAATATTTTCCATCCATCAATCCGGCGACGGAAGAAAAGTTGACGGAAATTGCCGCGGCGAATGAGAAGGATGTTGATTCAGCGGTGAAATCCGCACGGCGCGCTTACGAAAAAGTTTGGAGCAAAATGCCCGGACGCGAGCGCGGCAAATATCTTTATCGCATCGCGCGCATCATTCAAGAGAAGTCGCGCGAGCTGGCCGTGCTCGAAACGATGGACGGCGGCAAAACCATCAAGGAAAGTCGCGACGTGGATTTGCCGCTCGTGGCCGCGCATTTTTTTTATTACGCGGGCTGGGCGGACAAATTGAAATATGCGTTTCCGGGAAAAAATCCGCAACCACTCGGCGTCGCGGGACAAATCATTCCGTGGAATTTTCCGCTGCTCATGGCCGCATGGAAAATCGCGCCCGCGCTCGCGTGCGGCAATACCGTCGTGCTCAAGCCCGCCGAGACCACGAGTCTCACGGCGATGCGGCTGGCACAAATTTTTCAGGAAGCGGAATTGCCCGAAGGCGTGGTGAACATCGTCACCGGCGCGGCCGAAACCGGCGCGGCGCTCGTGAATCATCCGGACATCAACAAACTCGCGTTCACCGGCAGCACCGAGGTCGGCAAGCGCATCGCGCAGGTCGTCGCGGGCACGAAGAAGAAGCTAACGCTCGAACTCGGCGGCAAGGCGGCGAACATTTTGTTCGAGGACGCGCCGATTGATCAGGCCATCGAAGGCGTTATCGCCGGAATTTATTTCAATCAAGGTCACGTCTGCTGCGCAGGCTCGCGGCTGTTCGTGCAGGAAGGAATTTATTCCACGGTCATCAAAAAATTGCGCGACCGGATTCAAACTCTGCGCGTTGGAAATCCGCTCGACAAAAATACTGACATCGGCGCAATTAATTCCAAACCGCAATTGCAAAAAATTCGCGAGCTCGTGCAAAGCGGCGTTGACGAAGGCGCGCAATTGACGCAGTCGAGCTGTTCGTTGCCATCCAAAGGCTATTGGTTTCCACCGACATTTCTAACGGGCGTGACACATTCGCATCGCGTCGCGAACGAGGAAATTTTTGGGCCAGTCTTAAGTGTGATGACGTTTCGCACGCCGGAGGAAGCGTTCGAGCGCGCAAACAATATTCCTTACGGCTTGAGCGCGGGCGTATGGACGGACAAAGGCAGCAAGATTTTCAAGATGGTCAACAAGCTGCGCGCCGGCGTCGTCTGGGCGAACACCTACAACAAGTTCGACCCGACGAGTCCGTTCGGCGGCTACAAAGAAAGCGGTTTCGGACGCGAAGGCGGATTGCAGGGGTTGGCTGCGTATTGCAAGTTGGATTAACAAATATGCCTGTTCCTGAATTCAACGAAATCAAAGCCCCCGCGATTCAATTTTTCGCTGACGGAAAATCACATCGCTTGGCTGAAGTTTTTGAAACACTGGCTAAACATTTCAATCTAACGGAAGCAGAACAAAATGAAATGTTGCCTAGTGGAACGCAGCGGCGTTGGCATAATCGCGCGAATTGGGCATGCTATGATTTATTTCGGGCGGGATTGTTAGATCGTCCCAAAAAAGGAACTTACATCATCACTGAACTTGGCAAAAAAGTCGCCGCGGAAAAACCGACAGCCATTGACCGGGATTATTTGATGAAATTTCCTGGGTTTGTTGAATTCGTTCAGAAAACAAATAATAAAACTGTCGAAGAAGAAGCGGCTCAACAACCTGAATTAGTGTCTGCTGGCAAATCTGCAACCCCTCAAGAAATAATTGAGTCAGCCTATAAAACGATTCAATCCGGTGTGAAATCTGAATTACTTGGTTTGGTGAAAAAAATGGACCCGTATCGGTTTGAAGAACTGGTTGTGGAGTTGCTTGTCGCAATGGGTTATGGCGGCTCTCGAGAGGAAGCAGGCCGGGTCACGAGAGCTTCAAATGACGAAGGCATTGATGGCGTAATTAACGAAGACAGATTGGGTCTTGATGTTATTTATATTCAGGCGAAGCGTTGGCAGCAAAGCGTCGGCAGAAAAGAAATCCAAAGTTTTGTAGGCGCATTAGCTGGACAGCAGGCGCATAAGGGGATTTTCATTACTACAAGCGAATTTGCCGACACCGCTAAATCCTACGCAAAAAATATTTCTCAAAAAGTTATCCTCATTGATGGAGATCGTCTCACTGATTTAATGATTGAACATAACATTGGAGTCGCTAAATCTCACGCATACGAGCTTAAGCGAATCGACAGTGACTATTTTGAAGAATAAAAACGCGAAGGAATTTTATGCAACGAATCATTGGAATCATCGCATTGGTCGTCGGAATCCTGCTGCTCGTGTGGGCGCGCGACATGGCAAATTCCATCGGCTCGCAAGTGCAAGAAGTCGTTACCGGCGCACCGACCGACCGAGTGATTTATTTTCGCATCGGCGGCATCGCGCTCCTGATTTACGGAGTGTTTCAAATCATTTGGCCGTGGAAGAAAAAATAATATGAGCACGCGACTCGACGTCAAAAAAACTTACAAGCTCTACATCGGCGGAAAATTTCCGCGCAGCGAGAGCGGACGCTACCTGCCCGCGAAATCCGTGAAGGGCGAGCATCTCGACAATTTTTCTCATGCGTCGCGCAAAGATTTTCGCGATGCCGTTGTCGCTGCGCGCGCGGCAGAAGGTGGCTGGGCAAAGGCCACCGCTTACAATCGCGGACAAATTTTGTATCGCGCCGCCGAAATGCTGCAAAATCGCGCGAGCGAATTGGTTAATGAAATCGCGCGCTCGACAAATGTCAGTGCGGCGAAAGCGAAACGTGAAGTGACGCTGGCGATTGACCGGCTCGTGCATTTCGCAGGTTGGACAGATAAATATCAGCAAGTTTTTGGGAGCGTCAATCCAGTTGCTTCATCGCATTTCAATTTCACGACGCCCGAACCAACCGGCATCGTCGTAGTGCTTGCGCCGGATGAACCGTCATTGCTTGCGCTTGTGTCGCTCGTTGCACCGGTAATTTTGAGCGGCAACGCGGTAATTGTCATCGCGTCCGAAAAATTTCCGCTGCCGGCCGCGACGTTTGCTGAAATTCTGGCGACGAGCGATTTGCCCGGCGGCGTGGTGAACATTCTCACGGGCAAGCGCGCCGAACTCGTCCCGCACATCGCATCGCACATGGACGTGAACGCGATTGTGGACGGTGCGGGCGTTCCTGAATTGAGCGCGAAATTGCAAAGTGGAACGGCTATCAATCTCAAGCGCTACTCGAATCACGCTGCGATGGATTGGTTTTCTACGAAAGTGGAAGACCCGTATTGGATTCTCGACACGGTGGAATTCAAAACCGCGTGGCATCCGATTGGAGTTTAAGCAATTTCCTGTGGACCTTTTCCACCGTTGAGCAAAAATAAAACTGCCATGCGCACGGCGAGGCCGTTCGTCACCTGCTCCAAAATCAGCGAACGGTCGCAATCGGCGATTTCACTGTCAATTTCCACGCCGCGATTGATTGGCCCCGGATGCATGATGAGCGCATCGGGTTTCGTTTTGGCAAGGCGCGCTTTATCGAGGCCAAAAAGCTGCGTGTATTCATTGATGCTGGGAAACATCGTTTTGCGCTGGCGTTCGTGCTGGATGCGCAGCAAATGAATGATGTCGGCGTCGCGAATCGCCTCGTCCACGTCGTAAGTCACGCGGCAACCCATTTGCTCAAATGTTTTGGGAACGAGTGTCGAAGGTCCGCAGAGCGTCACCTTCGCGCCGAGTTTTGTCAGCGCCCAGATGTTCGAGCGCGCGACGCGGCTGTAAAGAATATCGCCGAGAATCGTGACGTTCAGCCCGGAAATTTTTTCTTTATGCTCGCGAATTGTGAACGCGTCGAGCAACGCCTGCGTCGGATGTTCGTGCGCGCCGTCGCCGGCGTTGATGACGTGCGAATTCAAAACGCGCGACAAAAAATGCGGCGCGCCGCTCGCGCTGTGGCGGATGACGATGAAGTCGGCGTTCAGCGCTTCGAGATTTTTCGCCGTGTCTTTGAGCGTCTCGCCTTTTTTAAACGATGACGCGTCGGCGGCAAAATTAATGATGTCCGCGCTCAATCGTTGTTCGGCCAATTCAAAACTGATGCGCGTGCGCGTGGAAGGCTCGACAAATAAATTCACGACGGTTTTGCCGCGCAAGGCCGGAACTTTTTTAATCGCGCGCTCGCCGACGGCTTTGAAAGCGCGTGCCGTGTCGAGCACAGTCACAATCTCTTCCGCTGTGAGCGATTCAATGTCGAGCAAATGTTTTTTGGTCCAAACCATTTTATTTATTGGCCACGAAAGAACGCAAAAGACACAAAAGGATTTTTTCTTTGAGCGCTTTGTGTTCTTTTGTGGCTATTCTCATTTTCTTTCCAAAATCACTTCATTTTCGCGGACGATAATTTTTTCGTCCGGCGCGGTCGGCACATTTTTGCCGACGAAATCGGCTTTAATCGGCAATTCACGATGACCGCGGTCAATGAGCACAGCCAATTGAATTTTCTTCGGGCGGCCAAAATCATTCAGCGCGTCGAGCGCGGCGCGAATTGTCCGTCCGCTGAACAGCACATCGTCCACGAGCACAACAGTTTTGCCGTTCACATCGAAAGGAATTTCTGTTGGATAAATTTTCGGCGCAGCGCGGCGGTCTAAATCGTCGCGGTGCATGGAAACGTCGAGACTGCCGACGGGAACGGGTTGCTTCCAGATTTCCGAAAGAATTTTTCCGAGCCGTTCCGCGAGCGGCACGCCGCCGGCTGGAATTCCGACGAGCACGACTTCGGCGGAATTTTCATTCCGCTCGGCGATTTCATGCGCGATGCGCGTGAGCGCGCGTTGAATCGCATTGGCGTCGAGAATGGTTACGGATTCAGGCATAAAAAATCGCGAACCGTTTCCGCAATTGCGCGGAATTGATTCGCGTTATTTTCGTTTTCATTTTCCTTCGCGGCCTCGCGGGACTGCGTTAAAGGACAAAATTTAATTTCAATTTGTTGCGGCGGACTGGCGCGCTTTGCGCCACGCGGCGCGGTGCTTGATAATCCAATCCGTCAGCGCCTGTTCAAAGCCGATATCGCGACCGGCCTTTTCGGATTCAATCCATTTGTGCCGGAGGATTTCTTCGCGCTCCGCCTGAAACTCGCGGTAAAGCGAGGAATTCTTCAACAAATCGTTCGCCGACGATGACTCTTTTCTATCGTTCGACATAGGTTGCCTGTGACGAAAAGTTAAACTTTCGTGGCAAAATTGCAACAGAAATGTGAATTGACATCCGCAAACCGCCGCCGCAGTCTCTGCCGCTGTCATGAGCAAAAAAATTCTCCTGATTTTCTTCGCCAGTTTGATTTACGCCGTCGCATTTGCGGCGGAAACTAACTCCGCGCCCGCAGTCAACACAAACGACATCGTCAACGCTTACATTCAATTGCAGGCGCAACTGCACACGACGCAATTGCAAATCGAACAAAGCCGCGAGGAAAATGCGGCACTGGCACAGAGCAATGCAAATGTGCTAAACGCGCGCATCGCGCAGTTGGAACAATCGCTGGCCACGCAACGCGGCAATGATTTGGAAATTGCGCGGCGCACGCAGCAACTGACGTTGTATCTGGTTGGAACCATTGGCGTGCTCGGATTGGCCGTGTTGTTGCTCGCCGGATATTTTCAATGGCGCGCGTTTTCGCAACTGGCGGAAATCACCGCGCGCCACAGCGCCATGCTGGGCACGATGGACGGCGTTCATCAACTCGCCGCGCCCGGTCGCGCGACAGTGGAAACTTCAAATGTTCGATTACTGGAATTGGTCGGCCAATTAGAAAAGAAAGTTTATGAATTGGAAACCGGCGGCAAATTGCTCGCGCAACCAACTGCTTCGACAAATCCGCTGGCCGATGGTCAAAAATTTCTGGATGCCAACGAACCGCAGCGCGCACTCGATGCTTTGGAAAAATTTCTCGCCACAAATCCGCAACACGCCGAGGCGTGGACAAAAAAAGCGTCCGCGCTGGAAAAATTGGGTCGCGTGGACGAAGCGATTGACGCATGCAATCGCGCGCTGACCGCAAATGGCTCGCTGGTCATCGCTTATTTGCAAAAAGGCGGACTGCTCAACCGGCTGGAACGTTACGATGAAGCGTTGAAATGCTACGAACAGGCGATGCTCGTGCAGGACAAGAAAAAATTTAATTGAAATTTATCCGGCTGCGCTCCGATTCCATTTGCTTGCGCATCATTTCGATTTTCAATTTCAGCAATTCGCGATTTTGCTCGGTTTGCTCGGCCAATTCCTTTTGCAATTCCTGCAAGCGTTCCTCGTAAGCGCGCAAGCGTTCAATCATCGGTGCGTGCGCGTTCTCAAGCCGGCGGATGAGCGCGGTAATTTCCGCGGACGCTTCCTGCTGCGCGGCCAAAAGCTGCCTGCGTTGCGCGGCCAATTCCTGAACAACGGCAGTTTTCAACGCTTCGGTCAAATGCGGTTCCAATTGCGTTTGCAATGAATTCAAAAGCGTGTTGACGCTCGGCGGCGGAAGCGGCTGCGTTTTGCCGTTGAGAATTTTGGCGAGAAATTGGTTCGCATCGTCCGTGCCGTTGCGCTTGCACGCGGGACAAAAAACCGGCACCGGCATTCGTCCGCCGACTGGCTCGACGTCGAAGGCGTATTTCTGTCCGCAAACACAAAAAATTTTAACCGGCACCATTTTGAAAACGATAACTGCGCGCGCGGCAAATTCAAATCACAAATGAAAACGCTTGCGCTCGGCCTCCATTTGCCGCTGAAGCGCCACAATTTTTAATTTAATCAGCTCTGGATTTTGCACGCCGTGCTGGCTCAATTCGCGCTCGAAATCTTCGAGGCGCAATTGATACGTGCGCAGGCGGTCATGCGGCGGCGCATAGATTTTGTCGAGCCGCTGCGACAATTGCAAAATTTCCGCTTCGGCCATTTGCACAAACGTTTGAGCTTCGGACAACGAAGTTGTTTTCGCCAGCGCAGCAGGCATTGGCGAAGAAGCGTTTGCTGTCGGAATATTGATTTTGATTTGCGGTAATTTTTTTTCAGCAACAATCGCCGCGGATGACGAGGCAACGGGCGCGCCATTGCTCGCGGCGGGCGCAGAAGTTTTCATCTGGCGCGATTTAGAAACGGCATAAAAAACGATGACCACGGCGACAATCGCAAATGCGGAAACGCCGCCGATTTCGGCGAACAACACAGTTTCACGCGAGCGGGACTGTTGCGCAAATTTTGCGATTTGCTGGCGCTCGACCGTGGCTTGCTGCGTAATTTTTTGCGCCTGTGCTTGCGCCGCCTGCGCCTGTTGCTGCGCGGCTGCGGCTTGTTCCTGCGCTTTTTTGGCCTGCTCGTTCATCAATTGAACCGCGGCAGTATTTTTTGCCAATTGGTCGAGCGCGGCTTTAATTTTTTCGTCAACGGTTTCGCCCTGGCGCACAATCATCTGCCCGACGTCGTAATGCACAGGCACGGCGATTTGCGCGGCAGCAGCATCGCGCGCTTGTTTCGTCAGGTCCTCGTCAATAATGCAATTGGTTTTGAGAATTGAACCCAGCGCGCGACCGGTGGCTTGCTCGTCCTGGGGAAATTGGCGGCGCAAAATGCCTTTGGCAGCGGACATTTTTCGGAGCAATTCCATGCCGCCGACGTGTCCGCGTTTTTGCGCGTCATCGAGCGTGAGCGTCTCGTCTTTTTTCAACGTGATGAGCCGAATCGTTTCGCCCGGTTGAACGCCCGGAGGAAATTCATCTGCCGTGATTGGCCGGCGCAATCCCTCGCCAAGATAACCCATGAGACGAGATTTAATGGCCGCATCGGAACTGTTCTTGGCCCACGCTTTGGCAAGGCCAGCCGGAAGTGGAAAATTTTTATTCTTTTTGTTAAATGCCGCGAGAACGTCCGTGAAATCCTGCGAGGCGATGATGGAATCGTCGAGCGTGCTGGTTTGAAATTTTTGGTTGAGCGCTTCGAGAAATTTTTTGTGCGAATCGTCGTAAAGATTTTGAAATGCTTGCACCACGTCATTGGTTTGTAGCGGAAAATAACGAAAAACGACGGGTGTTTTAGCGGCTTCTTCGGATTTTTTCGCGGCGGTCGCCACGGGGTCAATGGAATCAAACGCCACCGGCGCGGCGATATCCGCGTCTGCCGTGTCGCCGACATTGTAAGCATTCAAATCTTTGGCGTGAAGCGAAGCGCAAAGAAAAACCAAAATTAAAATTTGAAAACAACGCGCGATAGTCACCATAAAAACGACTTTTGCTCGTCCAACAGCCGGTCGCCGCTCCATACGGTGACGCGCCACGCCACGAGTGAGCCCAAGTTTTTATAGTCATCGCCTGAGAGAGTCAAGGAAGTCCAGCTTCGGAAAAATTTCTGCGTGATTTCTTTTTCCAAAACCGCCTGCTTCGGCAAGCCGCTTTCGCCAACGCCGCGCATTTCAACACGCAATTTTAATTTTTCATTTTTTGCGCCCGAGGTTTTCCATAAAACATCGAAGCGAATGGCGGAAACGCCGTTCGTGCTTTCGCGCAGCCGCGCCTGATACGCGTCGCGGTCGTAAAGGCTCGGAGAAACGGCATCGTGACCTTGCAAATCGAGATAGAGCGGCAGAACTTTGATGATGCTGCCGGTCGCATCGGCGGCGGAAGCAAATGCCAATGAACCGAGCAGAAATAAAATCGGAAAAAACGAGCGCACTGCAAATACGATAACGCGCGAACGTGAAAATACAATGAATTTCAAAATGGCGCGGACGCCGCACTGGATTTATTGAGGCGGCGGAATTATTTCCGACGAAGGCGGTGGCGGCGGCTGGTCTTCGGTGTCCCAGTAAAAAGCATTGACCGTCACGTTGCGTCCGTTGCGGACGAGAATTGCCGTAAAGTCGCGAGAATCATTTCCGATTTTTGCCGTAACGGTGACGCGATAAGTATTGTTGCGCACGGTGCAGAAGCGCGCCATCTGCTGGACAATTTGCGGGTCTATGCCGGCCAATGCCAGGTCGTTGACACTTTTGAACGGCGTGGCGTCGGGGCCGCTTTCATCGCTGCTTATTCCAGCGCGTATTTGGATTATTTGACTCGCGATATTTGTTTCGATGCCGGGAATCAGTTGCAGCACGTTGACGTCGGCGGTGTTGATGTTGATGCGGCCGCTTGAAAAAGCGGTGAACAAATCTTTCAAGCCAAATGGATATTCCGCGGCCTCGCCCGGTGCATTGCCAAGTCCAAGTTTGTGTTGAAATGCCGACGGCGGATGATTTGAAGCGACGCCACCCCAATAAATTTCCGGCTGGCTCCAAATGCCTTTGACCAACAGCAATTCGCGCGTATCGTCCATCGGCGCATTTTTACAATGATACGGCTGCGGCAGGCCCTGATAATAATCGTCCTCGGCTCCGGCAAGTTTCGGATTGTCGTCCGGGTCAATCCAATCCTGAATGGAATCGGAAATCGTTGAAATAGAATCGGCGTCCACGCCCATGAGCGTCAGCGCGCGCTGAATTTCGGGCGTGTCAGCCGTGTTGATGTTGGCGTAATTCTCAAGCGCTTCAATTTTCCATTTCGCGGTGCCGCCGTTGAGAGAAACCGAACTGACGGCATTCGAAAGCACGCTGTTGGTTTCCAGCGGACCGGGAACGCCCGTGGCCCACCACTGGTTTAACGCGTCGAAATTCTGGTTGGGAACGCCGCCTTCATTCGCCAGTCCCCAGCGCACATATTCAACCGCCGAACGCGCGAGCCAAACCAGTTGATGGTCGTTATTGACACGCACGGACAATTGCGTTTCCACTTTCATCGAATACGCCAGCGCCGCCGCCAACAATGACAACACAATAATGGCAACCATTGCGATGACGAGCGC